>JBBDTH010000089.1:17689-36447 GCA_040904505.1 Rhodospirillales bacterium
CCCCGCCAAACCGACCCAGCGCAAACGCATTATCCGAGTTCTTCCATTTTCAGCCGCCACTTGCCGTTCGCCTCCTGGCAGCCGATGCCGGTGCCCCGGATGAAACCGTCCTCGACGGCGACCGTCGCGCGGTAATCGCGGCACACGGAACCATCGCCGGCCCGATAAGACCGGACCGGCATCACGATGCCGCTGCTGCCGGTTTTAGGGTTGTGCCAGTGCTGGGTCGTTCCGTCCGGCGCCTCCGAAAGCGCGCGCGTCGCCGTGCGGTCGTGCGCGACGCGGTCACTGCCCTCCAGTTGGCGCGCGATGGCATAACCGGCCAACGAGCCCGACATCGCACCGGCCGTAATGAACAACGTCCTGCCGAGACCGCCGCCGATTTGCGCGCCCAGCATCCCGCCGGCCGCGCCGCCGGCCGCCATGCCGAGAAGCTGCAGCGGAGAAACCGACTTGATCTGATCGGCCTGGTTTTTCGTGCAGCCGGACGCCAGCACCGCCAGCGCCAAAACAAAAACCGTTTTTTTCATCGTTTCCCCCCATTTCTGGGCCCGAGGCGTTTCCCTTCTGGAAACAAAGTTCGCCTTCGATCAACCGTGACTGTACCAAACGACGGAAATATTGGAAATCGTTTATCGATTCCATCGTGTTACAAGATCGCGCCGAGGCGCGAATTAACGGAAAAAGAGTTAACCGCCGACCGACGCGCGGCGGCATCCGCCTCGTTCCCGAAAGGTCTTATGCCACGATGTCGACGATCGATCCCCGCGGCAGGGACCGGTCGAACGCGGCTCGGGCGATTTGTTCCAAGGCGTTTTCCCGATCGAGGCGGCCTTGCAGCGCCGCTTGATCGCGTTCCGCCTCGCGTTCGTCCAACCGCTGCCGGCGCTCGATTACGGCTTGCGCCGCGCGTTGATCCCGAATTGCCTGTTGCGCGTCATCGCGCCCGGCCTCGGCGGCGATTTCATTGCCGCGCTCGTCGATCGTGCGGGTAAAGGCACGATCCCCTTCCTGGTTTTGCAGGCTGCGGGCCGCCTCGAAGCGCCGGGTTTCGCGTTCGCGCTGAATTCTGTCGGCGCGAACGTCCTGCGCCCGTTCGTCGCGTGCCGAGGCCTGCGCGCGCCGGTCGGACCCGCCTTCCGGCGGCCGGCGCCGAGCTTCCGCAAGGCCGGCGCGTTGCCGGGCGGCAAGCGCATTAAAGGTCGAACCGGGATCAAAGATTTCAGCCATTATCTCCAGCATCCACGAGAGCGGATCATCGTCGCCAAGCGGCTGTGCATTAATAGTATAACCGAAACGCCCGAAATCGGTAAAAGGTTCCCGCGTCGTGCCGCCCTGGCCCCCATCGGAGCCGCACTATATATGGTATTTTTTACCCCACGTGCCCGATCCGGCCCTTATACTCGACTGCTCAATCCCCGTGCAATTCCCGCTGCCGCCCGATATGACCTTAGCATGCTGATACGTCACAAACTCTTGTTGCTGCTTTTGGGCATCGCCCTGTTGCCGCTGGTCATCGTCGGCTGGCACGGCTATCGGGCGACCCAGAAGCTCGGCGGCGACTTAGCGGCGCAAAGCCGGAATTTCCTGACGGCAAACGCGACCGCGCAACTTCAGCAGGCGATCGAAACCAACGCCACCCTGCTCCGGCGCAGCAAGGATTTGCTCGAGAGCGTCCTGCGCCTGCAGGCTCATGAAGTGGAACGCCGCCTCGGCAAACCGCCCGGTTTTCCCGGGAAGATTTTCTTGGCCGAGCAGTTCACCGGCAAAACCGGCCCGCCGCCGCCCGGCTTAACGGCGTCGGAAAAACACGGGCGCATCACGCAAGACAACAGACGCCGGCCGGTCATGATCAGCGAGCACGCGCAGAACCTCGTTCTCGCGCCCGGCATCAAGCGCGAGACCGTCGCCGACGACGTCGCGCGCCTGTCGACCATGGTGAGCGCCTACCGGGACATCCTACCGCCGCCACCAAGACACCGTCTTATGGACCTACACGGCCTTGGACACGGGCGTCCACGCGGCCTATCCCGGTCACGGCGGCTATCCGCCCGAGTACGATCCCCGCATCCGCCCGTGGTATACCGCGGCCCGGGATGCGGGCGGCATCGTCTGGACGCCGATGATCGTCGATGCCATCACCCGCCAGGTGCTGATGACGGGATCGATCCCGGTTCGCGATCCCGACGGAAACTTCGCCGGCGTCACGGCCATCGATATACCGGTCCTGAGCATTCTCGGCGAAGCGCGGAATCGCAGCGCCGTGTCGACGAACGCGAAAGCCTTCCTGGTCGATCTGTTTCAAGAACCCGGCTCGGAACGAACCGCCATCCGCATTTTCGCGCACCAGGATACCGAGCAACGCGCCTGGGACGCCTTGCCCAAACTGGAAATGCTGACAAGCCGCGACCGGGACGCGCTCGCGGCGCTCATCGCCGACATGGTACAGGGGAAACCGGGCGTTCGCCGGATGCCGTACCGAGGCGAGGATTCGCTATGGGCGCACGGCCCCTTCGGCGTCGAAAAAACCTTTTTCATGATCATCGTCCCCTACCGGGACATCACGGCCCCGGCGCACCGGACGGGGGCCTTCGTGCAACGCCAGACCGAGGAACAACTGAAGGTCGCGGCCGGGGTGTCGGGCGGCATGATCGCGCTCATCGTCGTGCTGGCCTTCTTCAGCTCGCGGTCCGTGACCGAGCCGGCGCGCCGACTCGCGGCAGCGGCCAAACGCCTCGCCGACGGCGATTTCAGCGTCCGCGTCGACGTCACCACCAAGGACGAACTGGGCCTGCTCGGAAAATCCTTCAACGAAGCCGTGCCCCGGCTCGAGGATCACACGCGCGTCCGCCTGGCCCTGTCGCTCGCGATGGACGTCCAGCAACACTTATTACCGCAGGAAGCCCCCCATCTGGCGGGCTACGATATCGCCGGCAAAAGCGTCTATTGCGACGAGACCGGCGGCGATTACTTCGACTTCATCGACCTGACGCCGTCCGGCGCCGAGCGCCTCGGCATCGCCGTCGGCGACGTCAGCGGCCACGGCTTCGCCGCTGCCCTGCTCATGACCACCGTGCGCGCCCTGCTGCGCAGCCGGGCGACGTCGTGCGGTGCCCTCGACGAGTTGATGAACGACATCAACCGGAATCTGGCCCACGATACCCAAAGCGGGCGGTTCATGACGATGTTTTATCTGATCCTTGCTTGCGAGGCCCCGGCCTTGTGCTGGGTCAACGCCGGGCACGATCCCGCGTTCGTTTACGATTGCACCCGCGATGCGTTCGACGAGCTTGACGGCAGCGGGATTCCCCTCGGCATCGAAGACTCCTGGAAATACGAGGAGCGAACTCTCGAGCGCCTCGATCCGGGATCGATCCTGGTCTGCGCGACCGACGGCATCTGGGAAGCGCGCAACCCCGACGACATCATGTTCGGCAAGGACGCCTTCAAGGATCTGATCAAACGCAACGCCGCCAAACCGGCGGCGGACATCTGCGACATCGTGCACGAAACCCTCAAGACGTTCCGCGCCGGCGGCCCGCAAACCGACGATATCACCCTCGTCGTCGTGAAGAAGCTGCCGGATTGATTCTTACGGCGATATCGGCCTCACGGCTCCATAAATTTTCGTCATCGCCCGACCGGGAGGCTTTAGCGAATGGCCTCGCCCTTCGAGACGCCGCCCATCGGGCGGCTCCTCAGGGTGAGGCCGCCGGAAGATATTCAGGATTTCCTCATCCTGAGGAGCGACCAAAGGGAGCGTCTCGAAGGATGGGGAAATCCGCGCGCGGCGTGACGGATTGGGGCAACCCCCGCAGCCTTTAATGCTCATGCCCGCTCTTGAAGTGGAACTGCGCGCCGGTGCGCATGCCCGACGGCCAGCGTGCCGTGACGGTCTTAAGCTTGGTGTAGAACCGCACGCCTTCCATGCCGTGGATATGGTGATCGCCGAACAGGGATCGCTTCCAGCCGCCGAAGCTGTGATAGGCCACCGGCACCGGGATCGGCACGTTGATGCCCACCATGCCCGCGAGTACGCGGTTGGCGAAGTTGCGCGCGGCGTCGCCGTCGCGGGTGAAGATCGCCGTGCCGTTGCCGTACTCGTGATCGTTGACGAGCTTGAGCGCGGTTTCGTAATCGTCCGCGCGCACGACCGACAGCACCGGCCCGAAGATTTCATCGGTATAAATGCTCATGTCCGGCGTGACCCTGTCGAACAGGCTGCCGCCGAGGAAGAAGCCCTTCTCGTAGCCCTGCAGGGACAGCCCCCGGCCGTCGACCACCAGTTCGGCGCCTTCCGCGACGCCCTTGTCGATGTAGCCCGAAATCCGCTCCAGGCTTTGCTTGTTCACGATGGGGCCCATTTCGGCGTCCGGATCGGTATACGGGCCGACCCTGAGCGCGCGCACCTTCGGCGCCAGGCGCTTCACCAGTTCGTCCGCCGTGTCCTCGCCGACCGGCACCGCGACCGAGACCGCCATGCAGCGCTCACCGGCCGAGCCGTAGCCCGCCCCGATGAGGGCGTCGACCGCCTGGTCCATGTCGGCGTCGGGCATCACGATCATGTGGTTCTTGGCGCCGCACAAGGCCTGCACCCGCTTGCCGTGCGCGCAGCCGGTCGAATAGATGTAGGAGCCGACCGCGGTCGAGCCGACGAAGCTGATTGCCGCGACCCGGGGATCGGTCAGCAGCACGTCGACGGCCTCCTTGTCGCCGCCGAGCACGTTCAGCACGCCGTCGGGCAGGCCCGCCTCGATCATCAGTTCGGCCATGCGGAGACTCGTCGACGGCACCCGTTCGGACGGCTTGAGCACGAACGTGTTGCCGCACGCGATCGCGACCGGGAACATCCACATCGGCACCATGGCCGGAAAGTTGAACGGCGTGATGCCCGCGCACACCCCGACGGGCTGGCGCAGGGCGTAACTGTCGATCTCGGAGGCCACGCCCTCGGAATATTCGCCCTTCAACAGGTGCGGAATGCCGCAGGCGAATTCGACGACCTCGATGCCGCGCGAAATCGAGCCCTTGGCGTCGGGAACCGTCTTGCCGTGCTCGGAAGATGCCAACTCGGCCAACGCATCCAGGTTGGCGTACAGAAGCTCGCGGAACTTGAACATCACCTGCGCGCGCTTCGCCGGCGGCGTCGCGGCCCAGCCCGGCAAGGCGGCTTCGGCGGCGGCGATGGCGGCGCCCGCTTCCTCGACGGAGGCCAACGGCACTTTCGAGGCGACCTCGCCGGTCGCCGGATTGAACACGTCGCCGAAACGGCCGCTTTTGCCCTTCACGGGTTTCCCGCCGATGATGTGATAAAGCTCTTTCGTCATTCCTCAATCGTCTCCCGATTATTTTTCGTCTTTCAATACGTCCCGGATAATCCCGAAAATCTCCTCGATATCCGCCGGCGTCGCGATAAACGGCGGCGCGACGATGCCGCAATCCCCGGTGAACTTAATATGCACGCCCGCGTTGTACAGTTTTTTCTGAACATGGATGCCCCGCCCTCCCGGCATGGAGCCGGGTGCGACGTCGAAGCCCGCAATCAAACCGTACCCCCGGATATCGGTGACGAGCGGAATATCCCGGAGCGCGAACGCGGCGTTAAGGAAGGGTTCCGACAGCGCCGCGGCCTTGTCGAAAAGCTTGTCCTTTTCGAAGATGTCGAGCGTCGCCAGCCCGGCCGCGCACGCCGCCGGATGACCCGAGTACGTGTAGCCGTGAAACAGCTCGATGGCCGCCTCGGGGGCTGCGTCGACGACCGCATCGTAAATAGGGTCGCGCACGGCGACCGCGCCCATCGGCTGGTTGCCGTTGGTGATCGCCTTGGCCAGGGTCATGATGTCCGGCAGCACGTCGAAGCTCTGCGCGGCGAACGCCTTACCGGTGCGCCCGAACCCGCAGATAACTTCGTCGAACACCAGCAGAATGCCGTGGGCGTCGCAAATCTCGCGCAACCGTTCGAGATATCCCTTGGGCGGCACCAGGATGCCGGTCGAGCCGGCGATGGGCTCGACGAAACAGGCGGAAATCGTGTGGCCGCCGTAAAGCTCGCAGAGGCGCTGCAGATCCTCGGCCAGCTCGGCGCCGGTGTCGGGCTGGCCCCGCACGAAGCGGTTCTCGGCGAGCCAGGTATGGCGCATGTGCGCGACGCCGGGCATGACCTGGCCGAACACCTCGCGGTTCTTCATCAGCCCGCTGAGCGACGTGCCGCCGATGTTCACGCCGTGATAGGCGCGCTCGCGCGACACATACCGGACACGATGGCTTTCGCCCTTCGCCCGGTGATAGGCCATGGCGATCTTCAAGGCCGTGTCGATGGCTTCCGAGCCGGAATTGCCGAAGAAGACGTGATTGAGATCGCCCGGCGTCAGTTGCGCGACCCGCCCCGCCAATTCGAAAGCCCAGGGATGACCGAGTTGAAACGGCGCGGTGTAATCCATTTCCAGAAGCTGCTTGTAGACGGCTTCGGCGATCTCCTTGCGGCCGTGCCCGGCGGCGCAGCAAAACAGGCCGGACGAGCCGTCGATCAGGCGTTCGCCCTTGTGGTTCCAAAAATAAATCCCCTCGCCTTTGACGATCAGCCGGGGATCGGCCTTGAAATCCCGGTTGGCGGTAAACGGCATCCAGTGCGGCTCGAGGGTATTGGCTTTCAATTCCACGGCTAACCTCCCGAATTCAAGCGTCGGTTGATATGAATTATTTTAGGGCCCGAGGGGCTAAACTAGTATGGTACGGCTTGAAGGCGCCAATGAAAACGGGTGGGATATGGTTTGCCTCATCCCGAGAAGCCTTTTTTGCCTCTCCATCCTTCGAGACGGCCCGAAAATGCCGCCCTAATGACGTTCCGGGAGATTTACCATGTTGATCGGCGTTCCGAAAGAAATCAAAGACAACGAATTCCGGGTGGGCATGGCCCCCGCCGGCATCAACGAGGTCGTGGTCCATCACGGCCAAAAGGTGCTGGTCGAAAGCGGCGCCGGCGCGGGGATCGGCTACACGGACGAAGATTACGAACGGGCCGGGGCGAGCATCGCCGCGAACGCCGAGGAGGTGTTCGACAAAGCCGACCTGATCGTGAAGGTGAAGGAGCCGCAACCGGGAGAGCGCGCGTTGCTGCGCGCCGGGCAAACGCTGTTCACCTATCTCCATCTTGCTCCCGATCCCGAACAGACCCAAGACCTGATCGCATCCAAGGCGGCCTGTATCGCCTACGAGACCGTGACCAAGGCCGGCGGCGGTTTGCCGCTGCTGGCGCCGATGTCGGAAGTCGCCGGACGCATGTCGATCCAAGCCGGCGCGCATTGCCTGGAGAAAGCCCACGGCGGGCGCGGCATGCTCATCAGCGGCGTCCCCGGCGTGCGGCCCGCCAACGTGGCGATCCTCGGCGGCGGCGTGGTCGGGGCGAATGCGGCCTACGTCGCCGTCGGCATGGGCGCGAACGTCGCCGTGATCGACCGCAACATCGACGTGCTGCGCGCGCTCAATGCCCGGTTCGGACCCGCCTTGAAAACGATTTTCGCGTTACGCGGCGTGATCGACGAATACCTGTGCGAGGCCGATCTCGTCATCGGTGCGGTGCTGGTGCCGGGCGCCGAGGCGCCGAAACTGATCAGCGCGGACATCGTCAAGAAAATGAAGCGGGGCGCGGCCATCGTCGACGTCGCCATCGACCAGGGCGGCTGCTCGGAAACCTCGCGCCCGACGACGCATTCGAATCCCACCTACGTCGTCGACGAGGTCATGCACTATTGCGTCACCAACATGCCGGGCGCGGTGCCGCACACCTCGACCTACGCGCTCAACAATGCGACCCTACCGTTCGTGCTGGCGCTTGCGGCGAAAGGCACTGAGCGGGCCCTGCAGGACGACGAGCATCTACGTAACGGCTTGAACGTGTATCGCGGCCACGTCACCTGCGAGGCGGTGGCGGAAAACCTCGCCCTGCCTTACGTTCCGCCCTTGGACGCCCTGGCCAGAAACTGATCGTTACGAATAAATTATGCCTCGGTTTGCCTCTTTATCCTTCGAGACACCCTTTTGCCTCATCCTGAGGAAGGTGCGAAGCACCTGTCTCGAAGGATGGAGAGGCAAAAGGGTGTCTCGAAGGATAAAGAGGCAAACCGAGGCATCCCCCACGAACGGCATTGAGCCGCACGCCAAGCATCTTTATAAAGCCTGCCATGCTCAGCACCGTGCCGTTCGAAATTCCCCGTTACCTGGCCGAGATGGCGAAGGACCTGCCGTCCCTGCCGATGGCCGTCGCCGGCGCCGATAACCGGGTCGCCCTGGAAAGCGCCAAGATGGTCGCCGAATCCGGCCTGGTCGCGCCCATCCTGGTCGGCGATCCGGCCGAGATCAGGGCGATCGCGCAGGACATCGGCTGGGACCTCGCGGGCATCCGCATCGTCGCCGCCGACAGCGAGGACGCCGCGTCGGAAAAGGCCGTGGCCCTGGCGCGCGGCGGCGAAGCGGCACTCCTCATGAAAGGCCACGTGCATACGGATTCCTTGATGCGCGCCGTCATCAACCGGGACACGGGCTTGCGTACCGGGCGGCGCACCAGCCACGTGTTTCACATGACCATCCCGCGCAGCGACAAGGTGCTCTACATCACCGACGCCGCCATCAACGTCGCGCCCGACGTCGGCGTCAAGATGGATATCCTGCAAAACGCGATCGACATGGTGCACGCGCTCGGGCTCAAACAGCCGCATGTCGCGGTGCTGTCGGGTGCCGAGGTCGTCAATACGAGCATGCCGTCGTCCGTCGAGGCCGACGAACTGGTCAAGCGCGCCGCCGGTAGCGGGATTACGGGCGCGATCATCGACGGCCCGCTCGCGTTCGACAACGCGGTATCGTTGGAAGCCGCGCAAATCAAAGGCATCGACAGCCCGGTCGCGGGCAAGGCGGATATTCTTCTGGTGCCCAACCTGGAATCGGGTAATTTCCTGTTCAAGCAAATGGTCTATTTCATGAGCGCGACCGCCGCCGGCGTCGTCATGGGCGCCAAGGTGCCGATCGTGTTGACCTCGCGCGCCGATCCGCCGGAAGCGCGCTTCGCCTCGGCCGCCGTCGCCGTCCTCGTCGCGGCAGCGAACGAAAACGCCTGAAGCATTAAGGACATTCCATCGACGAACCCTCATGCTTCGACAGGCTCAGCATGAGGGCTTCTTTACACTTTCCTCACCCTGAGCGTGTCGAAGGGTGAGAATCGTTAAGCCGGGTTCGACCAGAATTTGGCGTCGCCATCCGCGGCGATCTGCTTGGGCAGATCCCGTTCCCAATCCAAATAGGTGTTCATGGCGGCCTTGTTGCCCTTGTGGCGGTCGTGCGCCCAGAACAGATAATCGATGGCCTCGGAGTCCGGGGGCGTGTTCGGCGACGCGTCGGTCGACTTGCCGGCGGCGATCCAGGCGTCGGTGCCGCCCTCGAGCACCGCGACCGGCGCGTCGATGGCCGATTGCACATCCAAGAGCGCGAGCTTGGCCGTCACGCCGTCCTTGGAGGTAACCACGATCTTCCGACCTTCGGGCAGTTTCGCAAGCGCCGTCTGCAGCGCCGGCCGGCAACCCCAGAGCGCGCCCGGAATATGGGCCGCGCGGAAGTCCATGCTGTGCCCGACATCGAGCACCGCGACCGCGTCCCGTTTGAGCTCGGCCGCCACCTGATCGGGTGTCCAGGCCTCGATGTCCATACGATCGAGGCCCAAGACATTCGGCGGCTGCTCGCCTTCGACCAGCTCCGTGCCTTCGAGGCCGTCGATCAGTACGTAGACCTCGTACATGTTCAGTTGCACGAGCCAGTGCGCGGTCATGGTGGCGCGCACGGAAGTGTCGTCGATCAGCACGATGCGCCCCCTAAGCGTGCCGACCCATTGATCGGTTCCCTGCACCACCTGGCCGCCGGGCGCCATGGAGGATCCCGGCAGATGCCCGGCGCGGTATTCGTCCGGCGCGCGCACGTCGAGCAGGTAGAGACTGCGCACCGCGCTTTCGTGTTGAAGCTCGGCAAGACCTTGCTTGTCGATCGTCTTGATGCCGAACCGTTCGCGCACGCGGGCGGCGCGCTCGCGGGCGACTTTCAGGGCTTCGCCGGAAATGCCGGCATACGTCCGGGTCTGGCCGTATTCCGGCTCGAACCCGGCGAGCCGCCAGCCCATGGTGCCGTTTTCGAACGCGACCACCTTGTTCGGAATGCCCGCGTTGATCAGCGATTGCGCGCCGATGATCGAGCGCGTGCGTCCGGCGCAATTGACGACAACGAGCGTCTTGGGATCGGGCGCGAAATCGTGCACCCGGTACGCCAATTCCGCGCCGGGGCAATCGATGCCGCGCGGCAGGCAGATGCGATTGAATTCGTCCATCGGACGCGAGTCGAGCACGACGACGTTCTCGTCCCGGTCGAACATCGCTTTCAGTTCCTCGGCCTTGATCGAGGGCGTATGATAGGCGTGTTCGACGTATTCGCCGAAGGCCTTGCACGGCACGTTGACGCCGGTAAAGAGTTTGTAGCCGGCCTCGCTCCAGGCGCTGACTCCGCCCGCGAGAACGGACACGTCGGCGTACCCCAAGCTCTCCGCCCGGCGTGCCGCCGTTTGCGCGATGCCGTCGCCGTCATCGACCAGCACGAGGCGGACCGAGCGGCGCGGCACCAGAGTGCCGATCACCGCCTCGAATTTAGAATACGGCGCGTTGACGGCGAACAGCATGTGATTCTCGCCGTATTGACCGGCTTCACGCACGTCGATGAGCGCAAGCTCACCGTCGTCGTTGATCATTTTCTTAAGGCTTTGCGCATCGAGCGTCGCGGGCATGGTATCGTTTCCTTTCTCGCTTCGGTCTTCAGTAAATGCCCCGGTCGTCCGCCTCGGCGCATTTCAAGACGGTCGCGTCGGCGACCACGTTGAGATCGAGCAGGTCCGCCGCCGCCAGTTTCGCCAACCGTTCGGCCACGCCCAGGAACCGCCTGGCTTCGCCCGATGTCGCGATTCCTTCCGTCAACGTATTGAATTTACTGACATAATCGGACCGCTTCATGGGCCGCGCGCCGCGCGGATGGGAATCCGCCACCGCCAACTCGTCGATCATCTTCTCGCCGTTCTTGAACGTAATCTCGATGCGGCTGCCCTGATCCTTCTCGAGCGCCGGCGGCTCGCGGTAACGCCGGTTCCATTCCTCGTCCTCGTGAGTCTTGGTCTTGCGCCACAAGGACAACACCTCGGGCCGCGTGCGGGTTTCCATGAGATAGCTCTTCTCGTGATGCCAGGTGCCGTCGAAAAACGCGACCGCAAAGGCATACATCGCGCAGTGATCGAGGGTTTCGCGCGTGGTGTTGGGATCGTATTTTTGCGGATCGTTCGAGCCGCTGCCCATGACCAAGTGCGTCGAGCGTTTGGAGAAGATATCGACGCTTTCGATGTCCTCGGGATTGTTGATCTTCTTGCGGAAGCGAAAGGCGAGATCGATGATCGGCTGGCCGTGATAGCCGACCGAATACTCCTTGGGATAGGTGTTCAAAATGGCGCCGTGCGGTTGGCCCGGATCGGGCAGGGTCACGGTGTAATGACCGTCGGGCCCGTCGAGAAACATCGGGATGACGCCGAAATCGCCTTCGTAAACCGGCGACGGCCCCTTCTCGCCGCGCATGGCGCGGTCGATCGCATCGATGCACAATTTGCCGACGTGGCCCGGCGCGTACGCCTTCCAGCTCGACATCGTGCCCTTACGGCCCTGGCGGGTCGTTTGGGTCACGTGGACCGCGTGTTGCAGCGCCTGATACAAGACCTCGATATCGAGCTTGAGCATGGCGCCGATTCCGGACGTGATCGCCGGGCCCAGGTACGCAGTGTGATCGATGCCGTGGGTGTTGAGTTCCATCGCCATGCACAGGTCACATTGGACCTGATAGGCGGTCGCGACGGCGCGGATCAGATCGGCGCCCGAGCGCTTCATCTGCTGGGCGACCGCGACCAGGGTCGCGATATTATCGCTCGGGTGGCTCGATTCGGTCGCCATGAAGGCATCGTTGAAATCGAGTTCCCGGACCGCGCAGGAATTGGCCCAGGCGCCCCATTCGCACGCGAACCGCTGCTCTTTCGGCAGGCCGAACACGGTCGCGCCGCCGGCGCGCGGATGCGCCACCGCCTGCGAGCGCGCGTTCGCCACCGGTTGGCGGTTGATCGCCGCCATCGCGACCGCGTAACTGTCGATCACCCGGTTGACGACCATGTCGTTGATGGCCGCATCCTCGGGCCAGTCGGCGAGCGCCATTTCGGCCAGCTTCCAGGCCAATTGATCTTCCTTGGCCGGCGTCTCGCCGGGTTTGCAGGCTCTTACGTCGAATGTCGGCATGGATGACGATCCTCCCTCGCTTTTATTGTTGTCGACCGCGCCAAATTACCCCGCATACGCCTTCCAAAGGAAGTAGAAACCGGCGCCGATCAACAGTACTTCCATGGCGACGGTGTGGATACGCAAGGACGTGCGGTTCAGCACCCAGCGCGCGATCATGCTGGCGGGAAAGGCCGCGACCCCGGCCAGCGCGCCCGCCAGAACGTAATTCAGATTCATCAGATCGTGAAATCCGAACATGACGATGCGGGTCACGTTGACGACGATGCCGATCAACGCATCGGTGGCGACGACGGCCTGGCCGAAGAACCCGGCGCCCATCAGGACCGGGATCAGAATCAGCCCGCCGCCGATGGCGGCGCCCGAATAGACGCCGAAAACCGCACCCGCGACGGCCATGCCCTTGGGGCCGACCTCGATCTGGCGGCGATGCATCAAGCGCCGCCCCGGCACCGAGACGAACAGAACGCAGGCCAGGATCACGGCGATCATGCGCGCATCGAGCTCGATGTAAATTTTCGCGCCGACGACGAGCGCCGGCACCATCGGGATCATCAGCGGCCAAATCTTCCGCCAGGTCAGCCAGCGGCGGTACACCCAGACGCGCGAGACGTTGGAAAAGAGCGCATACACGCTGATGACCGGAATCACCGCCTTAACGCCGACGATGGGCGCGAGGAACACGGTCAGCAGCAGGCCGCCGCCGACGGCGCTCAGCCCGCTGAAAATCGAACAGACGAACGACGCGGCGAAAATGAACGCCAGCGTCAGAAAATCCAGATCGGCTACCTGGAAGGCTTCGCCGCCGGTCATCCCCCGACCCCGACCGGCCGCCTAAAGGACCTTCTTCTCCATTTCGAGATAACTATCGAGATCGACGGCGTCGAAATACTCCTCGACCGTGCACATATCGCCGCGAATGGCGCGCGTCGTGCCTTCCTTCTTCAAATGACCGAGCGCGCGCATCGCGGCACCCACCGAGATGTAGCGCAAGAGGCCCGGGTGCGAGAGTACCTTGAAGCCCGACTGCTCGAGGAAATCGTTGTCGTTCTCCCACAAGCGCTTGCCTTCGTCCATGTTGCCCTTGAGCGGGATCGGCAGCTTGGCGGCGGCCAATTGCTCGACCTCCTCGCGAGTACCTTGGCACGCAATATCGATCATATCCGCGCCGGCGTCGTGCGCGATGCGCGCCCGGTTGATCGCCTCGCCGAGGCCGTGATCGCGGGTCGCGTCGGTGCGCGCGCAGATGACGAAATCGGGATCGGTGCGCGCCATGCACGCGGCACGCAACTTGGAGGCGAACTCGTCGGCCGGCACCACCGGATGGGCGGCGTTGATCATGCCGCATTTTTTGTAGTCGATCTGATCCTCGATGATGACGCCGGCCACACCCGCGCGCTCGAATTCCTTGACCGTGCGGATCACCTGCATGGCGTTGCCGTAGCCCGAATCCACGTCGACCAGAACGGGGATGTCGACGGCGGCGGCGATCCGCCCGCAGACGTTGATCATGTCGCTCAAGTTGAGGAAGCCCATGTCCGGCATACCAAGATAGCTCGCCGCGACCGTGTTGCCCGACACGCCGACGATCTGGAAGCCCGCCCGTTCGACAAGGCGCGCCAGTAGCGCGTCATGCGCCGCCACGGCCAGGTTGAGACCGGGGCCTTCGATGAGTTTACGCAGTTTGGTTGTCGCCTTCATGCCGGTATTTTTCCTTCCTCTCTGAGACGTTTATCGAGGTGCCCCTGCGAGCCGCCCGCTTCGATGACTTCGAGCAGGAAATCCGGCAGCGGCTCGAATGTGACCTTTTTGCCGTTGGTGAGATTCTCGAATTCGCCGGTCGCGATGTTCACGCGAATTCGGTCGCCGTCCTCGACCATGTCCCTGACATTCTCCGTGTAAGGGATGAACGGCACGCCCGCCGAAATCAGCAGACGGAACGTCGTGCGCTGCATCCCTTCGGCGAGAACGGCAATCCCGAGGCCCTTCATGCCGAGCGGCCCTTGGATGTGTGGATTGCCGTGGGCGAAGCGCTTACCGAACACGGCGATGTCGCCGGGTTTGCAGTTTTTGGCGAACTCGGGCCGGACGTTACTCAATACCAGAGGCGCCAAGGTTTCGGGATTGTATTCGAGCAGTTGGGACATCACGTCCTTGTCCATCAGGCCGCCGTCGTTCGGCATGTTGTCGCCGAATTTCCAGCAGCGGCCCTCGAACACCCACCCGTCACGTTTAGATTCGCTCATCGCCCTACTCCCGCACCGTTGCCGTCGGCATGGCGATCTCTCCGGCCACGGCGCTCGCCGCCACAGTCGCCGCGTTGGCGAGATAAATCTCGGTGTCGACCTTGCTGCCCATGCGGCCGGGCTCGTTGCGGGTCGAGGTCGAGATGCAGCGCTCGCCGTCGGCAATCGGCGCCACGGAACCCGCGCACGCACTGCAGCCCGGCGGCAGGATGGTGGCGCCGGCGTGCGTGAAAATGGCGACCAGGCCTTCCCGCGCGGCCTGCTCGAGCACCCGCTGGGTGCTCGGCGCGATCAGGCAACGCACTCCCGGCGCGACCCTGCGGTCCTTCAACTCGGCGGCGGCCTGACGCAAATCCTGCAACGTGCCACCGGCGCACGAGCCGACGAATGCTTGATGCACCGGCCGGCCCGCGACGCTGGCAACCGTCACGATGTTATCCGGGCTCGGCGGCGCCGCGATCCGCGGCTCGAGCGCGGCGACATCGAAATTCAGCGTCAGCGCGTATTCGGCGTCCGGATCGCCGGTCGCAGGCTCGAACGGCGCGTCGGTCACGGCGCGGGTGTAATCGCAGGCTTTTTTGTCGGGATTGATGAAACCGCTCTTGGCGCCGGACTCGATGACGACATTACAGAGAATCTGGCGGCTGTCGATCGAGAGCCCGTCGACGTAATCGCCGCCGAATTCGATCACCCGGTAGTCGGCGTCTTCATAGCCGAGTTCGGCAAGGCTCGCCTGCACCACGTCGCGCGCGAACACGCCCGGTTTGGCCCGGCCGTTCAGATTGATCCGCACGGTTTCGGGCACCCGCACCCAGGCACTGCCCAAGGCGAGGAACGCCGGTATGTCGTAGATCAACGGCAACGCCAAGGAACCGACGGCGCCCGCGTTCGGACAATGCGAGTCCTTGGCGACGATGAAATTGCCCGGCCGCGCGATGCCGCGCTCGATCTGCAGCATGTGGGTGATGCCGGTATCCTGGATATCGAAGAAATGGCCGATCTTGAATTTCTCGACCCAATCGCGGATCTCGCGATGAACGGCCGCGGATTTCGTATTGTGCGCCGGCACCCGGTGGTCGATCACCACCATGATGCGCTCGGGCTTCCAAAGCTCGCGCAACCCCTTGTCCCACAACTCACGCAGGAAAATATGCGCGTGTAGATCGTGCATGATGATATAATCGGGTTCCGGGTACACGACGTCGCCGGGTTTGACGCCGTCCTTGCCGGAAGCCCGGGCGAGTATTTTTTCGGTTGCCGTCGATCCCATCGCAAAACTCCCGGATTATCCCTGGTTTTTCGCGGCTTTGTCCAGAAAACCTTCCCAGGAAGGAAGGTGACACGCCGTTCCAGAGACCGTATTGTTATGCCAAAATATCCTTCGGGATACGATAAAACGTATTACACCAACAGGCGAGTCCCAATAGGTTTTTCCATGCCGAAAAAACGGGCTGTGATCCCTCTTTCCGAGCATTCCGACACCGTCGATCTACCGTCGCGTAAACCCTTGGCGGAAACCGCTTTCGAGCGCCTGAGCCAAGCGATCCGAAACAACACCTTCAAGCCCGGCCAGCGGATTCTGGAATCCGACATCGCGGATTGGCTGAACATGAGCCGGACCCCCGTGCGCGAGGCCCTGCGGCGTCTGGTCGATAACGATCTCTTGTCGTACGACCGCTACGGCAGTCTCGTCGTCACCGAATTCACCCGCCAGATGGTCATCGAGATCTACACGATGCGGATCATCCTGGAAAGCGCGGGCGCGCGCTTGGCCGCCCAATACGCCTATAAGGAAGAGATCGAGGCCCTGCGCGGCATCATGGAAAGCTTCAAAAACCAGGACATCGACCTTTGGGAACGCGTCAGACTGAACCGGCTTTACCGCGGAACCATCATCCAAGCTTCCCATAACCATTATCTGGTCAGGGCGTTTAACGCGTTACCGAAACCCGTTCGCCCCCCTATCGCGGTCGGATACGATTCTCAGGAACGCGTCGCCACCATTATTTCGGAATACGAGCGCCTGACGAACGCCATCGCCAATCGGAATCCGAGCGAAGCCGAAGCGGCGTCGCGCGCTCACATCGAAGCATCGCAGCACTATTGGCTTTCGATGCTCAACAAGGCGGCATCGGAAGAATGAACGTCGCACAATAGGCCCACCCGATTTCACGAATAAAAATTTCTTTTCCGTCGATCAGGCGGGTGACGGCTTGCCGAACACCAGGGTCACGTTGATACGCCGGTTTTCATACCCGTCCCGAAAATGCAATTCGTCGGTTTTGTGGGTTAACCGCGAATCGAACAGTGCCGCGCGGTTGCACCGATACGGCACCCGAATGGGCTTCGCGTCCGGCTCGTTCGCCAGGCCGTGCAGAAGCTTGTTTTTATCGATCCGCGATTTACGGAAATAATCCATCGGGGCCCGCTTGTTCCAAAACACCAGTCCGCCGTTCGTCTCGTCGCAATTCGCCTCATCGGGCGTAATCCAGAAATTGACGCTGACCGCGCCCTCGTCGGCATGCATGTCGACGCCGGAATAATGGCCGTAGTACTTGTAGGCCCAGCAGGACGCGAACTGGTGATGCCCGAGCACGGCCGGAAACAGTTCCCTGATGTCCTGCACGATTTGAAACAAAAGCGGGCAGGCGAACCCGTTCGCCATCGTGGCCCCGACGTCGCCGGCGTCGGCGACATTGAACCAGATCGTCGAGTCGAGGCAAAACCGGCGCAACCCTACAACCGCATCCGCCGACAGAAAGTCGTCGATGATCACGAGGCGGGGATCGCCGCCGTTAAAATCCGCCTCGATGGCCGCGCCGTTCAGGGCCGGGTTCAGCGTCGGGCCGCGCAGGACGGGCGCCGGCGCCACATGGAGAAGGCGGTTGTAGGTGCGCGCGAACAGATCGGACACGGGCGGCACGATCCGATCCATCCGGGCATACGCGCGCGCGTCCATGGCTCCGAGAACCCGCTCGTATTCCGGCACGACCGCCGCGTATGTCGGATCGAGTTTTCCGCCGGCCCGCAGATATTCGAGCTGCTCGATATCGTGCCGGAGCTTGGTCTCGTTCAGTCTCGACACCACATCGTCGTCCAAGACCGGCGGCCGCTCCGGGCTCCGAGCCCGTTCCACCGGATACAGGATCACTTCCTGGGCTTCCTCGAATCGGCCCATGCCCACGAACGCGACGCCGAGTTCCGCGTAGGCCTGGTCGTTTTCCGGGTTCAACCGGATGGCTTCGAGGATTTCTCGTTCCGCGTCCGCGAACCGGCCGCCATCGATCAGCAGCCCGCCGAGCAAACAATGGGCTTCGGCATGATCGGGGGCGATCTCGATCACCTTTCGATAGCACGCCGAAGCTTCGTCACGCTCGCTCAATTCCTGGAGCGCCTTGCCCAAATTGTTGTGCGCCTCGAAAAAATCCGGGTCGATGGCAACCGCCCGGCGGTAACACTCGACGGACGCCGGAAAATCCCCGCTCTGCTGCAACGCCACGCCGAGGTTGTTGTGAATTTCGGGGTGCCCGCCGTCGATCGCGATGGCCCGGCGGTAACAGGCGATCGCCTCCGACAGATCCTCCGCCCGGTCCTGAGCGGCGGCATCGATATCCTCGGGCCGGGCGACGTAATTGGGATTGACGCGCAAGGCCTTGTCCAGACTCTCGGCGTCGCTGCGGGCGTCGAAGCGTTCCTGCAGCGCCACCCCCAGATTGCAAAGCGCATTGACCATTCCCGGCTCGATCTCGAGGGCGCGCCGGTAGCTCGCGATCGCGGCATCGACGTTGCCTTGCTCCTGCAGGGCCGTCCCGAGATTGTTGTGTATGCCGGCGTTACCGGGCTCGGCCGCCAGGATTCGGCCGTATAGCCGCGCCGCCTCGTCCCATCGGCCCGAGCGGTGAAGCTGAAGTGCCGTCTCGATATCCGCCATGAGACCGTGATTCACCCGCTGGAAATGATTTCGGGCCTGCGATTATACAACAACGCCGCCCGGAGTCCCGCACAATGCGGTGGTATGTTCATGACGGTGAGCAGAGGGCTGCTTCCATCTCATGAACGCCTCATCCTTCGAGACGCTCCCTTCGGTCGCTCCTCAGGATGAGGAAACTAGAGAAGGCCTCATGCTGAGGAGGCCTCGAAGAGGCCATCTCGAAGCATGGCG
>JBBDTH010000090.1:0-6363 GCA_040904505.1 Rhodospirillales bacterium
GTTATGGGCCGGTATCAGTCTACCCGGCGGAAGATCGATGTCAGTATCCGTTTCAGAAAGGTCGTGACCGCGTTGTTTTCTCATCTCGAAGATAAACTTACATTCATCGCGGACATTAAGATACCGATCGAAGGGTCGGTCGATATCGGCCTGCCGGTCGAGCGCGCCGTCGACCGCGTCGGCTTTAATATTACAGGCGGTTCCGGAACGGTCGCTTTGCCGCATCCCATAAAGCAGACCGTGAAGCTGCAGAAGCTCGCGCTGCGAGGACGTTATGATGGGGCCTCGCAGGAAGTCGCCATTCGTCACTTCGCCGTCGATCTCGGCGCGAACGGTGCGATCGTCTTGCCGGCGCCGTCCAACCATATCATGCCGCTTCAGGGCATGCAGGGGCGCGGTCTGCTGCAATTGGCATCGAAACGGCTGTCGCTCGAAGAGCTTAAAATCGATTTTCACGGACCGACGGCTACCGTCGCGGGCGTCGTGGACGGGTCCGGCGACACGATGACGATCGACACCAAAAGCGTCGTCACCAATATTCCAATCGATGACCTGCGCCGTTATTGGCCCCGCGTTTGGGGAACCGTGCCCTACGATTGGGTGACCGAACACCTTTCCGACGGGGTGATTTCGGAGATGGGAGTCGAGGCCGTGTTGCGGACCGCCGGCCAGGATCGATTCGATGTCGAAAAGCTGGCCGGAACCATGGCGCTTAAAGGGGTAACGGTGGACTATCTGCCGCCGATGCCGAAAGTCAGAAGCGTCGACGCCGATGCCGTTTTCGACATGAAGCGCTTCAAGTTCACCCTGCTTCACGGCGAGGCCCTAGACCTCAAGATCAAGAAAGGCACGGCGCATTTAACCGGACTCGACCAAAAGGATCAGTACGCCGATATCGATATCAAGATCGAGGGGCCGGTTGAAAGCGCCTTGAAATTGGTGGAGGGCAAGCCGATCGAATTCGCTTCCAACCTCGGGTTTACGTCATCGAAGACCCGGGGGCATTCGTCGACCCGGCTGCAGCTTAATTTCATTTTGGAACGAGCGTTGACCTTCCAGCAAGTCAAGGTTTCGGCCGTTTCCAATTTGACCGACGTCTCGGCGCCGAATATTTTTTTAAGCCAAGAAATCACGGACGGCTTGTTTCAACTCAAGCTTGATCAAACCGGGCTTAACGCGACGGGCACGGCCACGGTAGGCGAAGTCCCGGCGACCATTTCCCTGCGCCGTAATTTCAAAAAGACGCCTTACCTATTACGCTACAACGTACGAAGCCGTATCGACGATGCCGAACGGTTCTTGCGGGAAAAATTCGGATTGACGTTCGATGAGTCGGATTATATCCGCGGCCCCGTGCTAGCGGACTTCACGATGGATGAATTCGGCGACAACCGCGCCAAGGCATCGCTTAAGCTGGACGTCGAAACGGCGACCGTATCATTGCTGTCGTTCGGGTGGGTCAAGGGGCCGAGCGTCAAGGGCACGATCGAAGCGGATATGACGCTCGAAAATCAGGCGGTCAAGGCCATCCCGAATTTCCGCATCGATGTTGCCGATTTGAAAGCCGCCGGCTCGGCTGAATTCGCCGGGGACGGCAAGACGGTGCGCCACGTCAAAATCGACGATGCCGTTTTCGGCCGTTCGAAGATGTCGGGGCAGGTTAAGATGACGCCCGCGGGCTGGAGCGTGATCGAGCTGAAAGGCCCGACGCTCGATCTTTCCGAGGTTTGGAACCGACCGTCCCGCGAGGAACGCCGCGACCCGAACGCCGAGCGCAAGGATACGCCGAAATTTCACGTGGTCCTGAATTTCGATAAGATGTGGCTGCACAAGGATCGGCCGATTTCAAATGTCACGGGCTCGCTGTCGCGGCGCGGCGATATATGGGAAAGCGCCTTTTTTCAAGGGCGCGTCAGCGAAAAAGGCAGCGTCGATCTCGCGCTGTACGGCACCGATCGGCAGAAGCGATCCCTGTCGCTTCTTTCCAATGACGCCGGGGCCATGCTGCGGGCGTTGGGGTACTACGATAATATGCTCGGCGGAAACTTTAAGATAACGGGCACGTATGACGATACCCAGAAGGCCAGTCCGCTGACCGGGCGGTTGACGATCAACGGTTATCGCATCATCAAGGCGCCGGTTCTGGCGCGGGTCGTCAGTATCATGGCCTTGACGGGCATTTTCGAATCCCTGCAGGGGGAAGGCTTGAGTTTTTCGTTGATGGACGTGCCGTTCGAAGAGCGCAACGGCACCATCACGTTCAAGGATGCCCGCGCCAGCGGTCCATCGCTCGGCTTTACGGCGGGCGGTTCGATCTATACCCATGCGGAGGTTCTTAATATCGAGGGGACCGTCGTGCCGGCCTATCTGATCAACAGTTTCTTCGGCCAAATTCCCCTCTTGGGGGACATATTGACGGGCGGCGAAAAAGGCGGCGGGATTTTCGCGGCGAACTTCAAGATGACCGGCTCGATCGAAAATCCGAAAGTCTCGGTCAACCCGCTGTCGGCCTTGGCGCCGGGTATCTTCCGAAATCTCTTCAATATCTTCCGGCGCGGCACGGACGAACCCGCCCTCGGGGCGACCGCCCCCCGCGAGCCCGCTAGGCCCGACGGCTCCTGAAGCTCTTCGTCAGCGGCATTGCCCGCGGCCTTCGGCGGCCAGGATGTAACTCAGCCGATAGGTGCGGTGCGTTCCCGTTGAAAGCCGCGCGCTCAGGGCCGTGCCCGGCGTCGACGGGTCGAAGTCCGTGCCGAAGTGCTTGTTGGCGAGGGCGATCGTGGCGCCGGCGCCGGGACTCGCCGGCGGACCGCTCCAGATCAAGAGGCACTGCCCGGGCGTCGCGCCGGGAGGCGGGACGATGTCGGGGTGTTTGGCGCTGATTACGCGCGCCTTCGGAAAGGCGGCGCGCAGATTGCCCGCGATGGGATAGGGATGCCAATAGGCGAGGATGGTGCCGGTGCGGAATCCGGCTTTTTCGATTTGATCCGCGAAGGCCGCATAGGGCAGGTGGTGCTCGCACTTACCGCAGGTGAAGGGTTCGGCGGCGTATTTGACCGGCAGGCCGAAAAACACGATCAGCGCGGCGAGGCTCGTCGCGGCGGCGTAGCGGCGCAGCCGCGCCTCGCCGAAATCGCTCAGGCGCACCCGCAGGAAGAAGAACAGCGGCACCAGGATGAGCGCGAACATGTAATGGGTGCGCACGCGCGAAATGCCGCCGATCGCGATGAACGCAACCATCAGGCCGATCAGGACGGCGAACAGAATGATGAAGAACCGATGAAACCGTTGCGTATCGGATTCCGCCGGGTTGGAGGCAGGCAGGCGTTTCCAGGCCGGAGTAAAGAAGATCGCAAGAAACACGATCAACGGCAGCAGGAAGCCGACGATCGCCTTGATCGTGCTCAAAACGCCCTTGCCCGCGGCGAGCAGGTGCGGGCCGAGGCCGGAAGCGCTCAAGGCCGGGGCGATCTCTTGGGCCATTTCGGCATGGCGTGCGTAAAGCCAGTGGAGATGCGGTGCGGTAACGGCGGCGGCGATGAGCAACGTAATCAGGATGCGCGGATTGAGGACGCGTTTTCTTAAACGATGGTCGCACAAGCACGCGGCGAGCAGCGCGACGATAAAAAAGACGAAGGCGTACTTGGAGAGGATGCCGAATCCCATCGCCGCGCCGAGGCCGGCGTAGGCGAGCGGATGATCGGTCTTGTCGAGTCGCAGAACGGCATAAACGGCCGCGGCATACAGAACAGCGGCCAGGATCGAATGACTGAAGCCGATCAGGGAATCCCAGGCGATGTGAAAGATCAGCAGCGGCGACAACGCGGCCAGCACGGCGAGGCGCCGGTCGTCGAACACTTCGAGCCCGGCGCGATACAAAAACCAGTACAGCAGCCACAGCAGGGCGAACTTGACCGCGTTGACGGCCCATGCGCTCGCACCGAACGCTTCTTGCGCCGCGATCACGAGCCATGTGTAGAGCGGCGGATTGCGAACGTCGTATCCCCAGTCGAAATATTGCGCGAAGATGAGCTGCTCGCCGTCGTCGCCGCCCATGCCCGGAAACAGCGCGCTTTTGAAGATGAACAGCGCCGCGAACAGAAGCGAGATCAGGAGAGTGAACCGGCCCGGCGCGAACAGAAAGTCCGCGTTGGCGGCCGACAGGCGTCGCGGGAACGGAGCGGCCCGGTCGGCCACTACACCGGCCGCACCAAGGCGTGGCGTTTCTTGCCCGCCGAAACCTTGATCAGGCCGTCGCCGGATACGTCGCCGAGGCCGACGGCCTGGGTTTCGTCCTTGACGGCGACGTCGTTGATCCGCCCGCCGCCGGCGCGGATCAGGCGGCGCGCTTCGCCGTTGGTCTTGGCGAGGCCGGTCAGGCGAAAAATCTCATAGGCGGGCACGCCGGTCGCGAGATCGTCCTTCGGCAATTCCACGGTCGGCAGATCGTCGCCGATGCCGCCTTCCTCGAAGGTCTTGCGTGCGGTTTCGGCGGCTTCGGCGGCGGCGTCCTTGCCGTGGCAGAGCGTCGTGATCTCGGTCGCGAGCCGCTTCTTCGCCTCGTTCAGCTCGGCGCCTTCGAGGGCTTCGAGCCGGGCGATCTCGTCCAACGGCAGTTCGGTGAATAATCTCAGAAAACGCCCGACGTCGGCATCTTCCGTGTTGCGCCAATACTGCCAGTAGTCGTAGGGCGAGAGCATATCGGCGTTGAGCCAGACCGCCCCGGCGGCGGTTTTGCCCATCTTGGCGCCCGAGGACGTCGTGAGCAGCGGCGTCGTCAGGCCGTAGAGCGTCTTGTTGTCGAGTCGCCGGGACAGTTCGACGCCGTTGACGATGTTGCCCCATTGGTCCGAGCCGCCCATTTGCACGCGGCACTCGTGGCGCCGCGCCAATTCGAGAAAATCGTAGGCCTGCAGGATCATGTAGTTAAATTCGAGGAAGCTCAGCGGGTGTTCGCGCTCGAGCCGCATCTTCACGCTGTCGAAGCTCAGCATGCGGTTGACGGAGAAATGCCGGCCGTATTCGCGCAGGAACGGAATATAGCCCAGGCCGTCCAGCCAATCGGCGTTGTTGACCATAACCGCGTCGGTCGGCCCGTCGCCGAAGGTGAGATATTTGGCGAACACGCTTTTGATGCCGGCCATGTTCCCGGCGATATCGTCCTCGCTCAGCAGTTGGCGGGATTCGTCCTTGCCGGATGGATCGCCGACCTTCGACGTGCCGCCGCCCATGAGGACGATCGGCTTGTGCCCGGCTTTTTGAAGGGTGCGCAGCAGCATGATCGAAACCAAGCTGCCGGCGTGCAGGCTGGGGGCAGTGCAGTCGAATCCGATGTACGCCGTGACGGTCTTTTCGGTGGCCAAGGCATCCAGCGCGCCGATGTCCGTGCATTGATGGAGAAAGCCGCGGTCGATTACGGTGCGGATGAAGTCCGAGCGGTACGTGGTCATCGACGGGTTGCCCTTAAGCGCGCGGCATGAAATTGAAAGTCATGGATTGAAGGCCATTCGGCCCTTGCCGGAGGCGCCGGTCAATATCACAATCACCGACGGCCCACAACGTTCGCACCAATCTAGGGAAAATGATGACGCCAGGCAAATCGTTGACCGCCATCGGGCTGATGAGCGGCACTTCCATGGACGGCATCGATGCCGCGTTGATTGAAACCGACGGCGAACGGGTCGGGCGATTCGGGCCGGTCGTGCATATCCCCTACGCCGAGCCGTTCCGCCGGCGCCTGCGCGGCGTCCTGGGGCAGGCGCCGGCGGCATGCGCCGGGTGCGCCAAGGTCGCGTCCGACCTGACGCATAAACACGCCGAGGCCGTGAAGCACTTGCTCGAGAGCAACGGGATCGAGCGGTCCGCCGTCGATGTCGTCGGGTTTCACGGCCATACCGTGCTGCACCGCCCCGAACGCCGCGAAACGTTCCAGATCGGCGACGGTGCGTTGCTGGCGCGCGCAACCGGCCTCGCGGTGATCGATGATTTTCGGAGTACGGATGTCGCGGCGGGCGGACAGGGCGCGCCGCTGGCGTCGCTCTATCACGCGGCGCTGGCGCGCGATCTCGATAAGCCGCTGGCGGTCCTCAACGTCGGCGGCGTCGCGAACGTGACATGGATCGGGGTCGACGGCGATCTGCTGGCGTTCGATACCGGGCCGGGCAACGCCCTGATCGACGATTGGGCGCGACACACAATTCATGAACCCATGGACGAAGGCGGCCGGCTGGCCCGCGCCGGCACGCCCGACGCGAACGCTTTATCGGCACTCCTGTCGCATCCCTATTTCGAGGCGATACCGCCGAAATCCCTCGACCGGCTGGATTTCTCGCTCGATGCCGTGGCGGGGCTGTCGCCGGAGGA
>JBBDTH010000091.1:0-6171 GCA_040904505.1 Rhodospirillales bacterium
AGCCCAGGCCCGAGGAACAGCACCGTACATATCGGCCCGGGCGTGACGATGGAGTCCGCGCTCGACGCCATCGACGCCGTGCTGGCGACCTTCGAGTTGATCGACTCCCGCACGGAAGGCTGGCGCATCGGGCGCAGCGAAATGCTGTGCGACAACGGCGTGCAGGCGGGTTTCGTCGTTGGCGGCACGGCCGTGCCGTTGAGCAAGATCGATCCCGCGACCGTCGCCTGCACCTTCCGGCGCAACGGCGAGGTCGTCAAGGAAGCGAACACGTCGATGGTGTCCGGCAACCCGGTCACGTCCCTGGTGTGGCTCGCCAACAAGCGCGGCAAGAGCGGCGTCGCCATCCCGGCGGGCGCCGTCATTTTAAGCGGGTCCTTGACCGGTTTAACCAACATTGAAAAAGGCGACCGTTTCGAGGCCGAGTTCGCGGGCCTCGAAACCATCTCGATCACGTTCGATTAGCAGAAAAAAGGAAACGCGGCATGGCCGAAACGATCAAACTGGAAGTCTTCACCGATTACGTGTGACCGTGGTGTTACCTCAGTACCGGGCGTATTGAAAAACTCAAAAGCACCTACGACATCGCGATGAAGTGGGTCCATTTCCCGTTGCATCCGGACACCCCCTTGGAAGGCCGCTCGCTCAAAGAGATGTACGCCGAGCGCGGCTGGAGCCTCGAGGAAAAGAACGCCCAGATGAAGGCGCTGATGGACGCCGAGGGCCTGCCGTACGGCTTTCGCACGCACACCTACAACAGCCGGTGCGCCCAGGAACTCGGCGCCTGGGCCGACACGCAGGAGGGCGGCGAGCCGATCCACGATGCGCTCTATCGCGCCTATTTTGTCGACAACCGTAACTTGGCCGACATCGACGTGCTGATGGACGTGGTGCAGGCCGTCGGCCTGTCGATCGCCTCGGCCCGCCAGGCGATCGAGGAACGCACCTTCAAGCTCGCGGTCGATCAGGATTGGGAGAAGTCGCATGCCTATGGCGTCACCGGCGTGCCGACGTTCGTCGCCGGCGGCTACGGCCTGGTCGGCGCGCAACCCTACGAAAACCTGGCGCAGTTCATCGAGTCGGTGCGGGAGAAAACCGGCAGCGGCGCGGGCGCGTTATAGTTTTTACGCGCGCGGTTCCATGTCCGACATCCAACGCGACAGCTCGTCGACCACTTTCACGTTATCGCGCTCAAGATAGATATCGCCGCCCTCGACCTTGATCGGACACGGCGTCAGACAGTCGCCGAAACAGGGGCCGTCGATGCACTTGCCGGTGTCGATCTCGAACAGGGCGTAATGGATGTAACAGCAGATGTGCTCGCCGTCGTCGGTCAGGAACGCGTTGTCGAGAGGATCGAGCCGCGAGAGGTTGTGCGGGCAGACGTCGACATAGCCGATGGCGCGCGCGCCCCGGCGGATCACGAACAGGCGTTGGGCGAGCTTGGGGCCTTCCACGCAGAAGCCTTTTGCTTTGCCGTCGGGGATATCCTTGAGCGCGCACAGTTTGAGCATAAGATACGGTCGTTTTGTCGTTGCGGTCCTTCGAGACGTGGCCCCAATGATATTGGGGCCGCTCCTCAGGACGAGGGGATAACCATAGCCTCATGGTGAGGAGACCGCAAAGCGATCGTCTCGAACCATGAAGGGGGCGTTCGTCCTTTCTGCGGCAATCGGGCTAAAGCATAACGGGCCTTATTGCCGGAGCGGTGCTGGGGTTTTAAGCTAACGGCGGGCGGATCGAAACCCTTTCCTTCTCACGATAGCATCCCGGAGGCAGCATGGCTGAGCGACCCACCACCCGGCTCCGCACTCTGATCGAGGCGCGCGACATCGTCCCGGCACCCGGCGTGTTCGACGCGCTGACCGCGCAAATCGCGGCCCGCCGGGGCTTCGAGGCGCTTTATATGGGCGGCACGGCGACCACGGCGGTGCTGCTGGGCGCGCCCGACGTCGGCATTACCACCATGGACGAGATGGCCGCCAACGCCGCGCGCATCGTCGAGGCGACCGGTCTGCCGTTGATGGCGGACGCCGATAACGGCTACGGCAATCCGCTCAACGTGCGGCGCGCGGTGCGCGCGTTCGAGCGCGCGGGCGTCGCGGGCATTCACATCGAGGATCAGATGGCGCCGAAGCGGTGCGGCATGTTGGCGGGCAAGGCGTTGATTTCGGCCCCTGAAATGCTCGCCAAGATCAAGGCGGCGCTCGATGCCCGGACCGACCCGAATTTCCTGATCGTCGCGCGCACCGATGCGGCTCACATCGACACCTTCGAGGAAGCCGTCGAGCGGTGCCATGCGTTCGAGGAGGCGGGCGCGGATATGCTGTTCATCGTGCCGCCGATGACGCGCGAGCAATACGCGAGCCTCAAGGGGCGGTTCAGGATTCCGTTGATGTTCCACCGGGATTCGAGCGGGCGCTCGCCCGACCTGGCGATGCGCGAGTTGGCCGAAACGGGCCACAAGATCGTGATTTATCCGACCGCCTTGATGTTCGCCGCCATGAAGGCGTGCGATGCGGTACTGGCTGAAATCAAAAAGACCGGCAGCCTGGCGGCGGTGGCGGACGATCTCTGCACCTTCGGCGACTTGGAGAACGTGGTCGAGTGGGGCAAGGTCCGCGCCCTCGAGGAACGCTATGACGCCATGGCGAAACAATAAACGAGTGACACGAATATGAACGATCCACAAGACGCCGAAGAGTACGTGAAAAAGAAGGTGGATTGGCTGCGCGCCCACGGCGGCAAGCGGGCGCTCGATGTCGGGTGCGGCACCGGCCGGCACGCGCTCTATCTCGACTCGGTCAGCTATCAGGTCAGTGCGACCGAGGAGGACGAAACCTTGCTGGCCGTTGCCCGGGCGTTGGCCAAGAAACAATGCGGCTTGATCGACTTCGAGGCCGCGCCGCCGACCGCGCTGCCGTTCGCCGACAATGGTTTCGATTACGTCGTGGCGTGGCATGTCATCGACCGGGGCGACGCGGCGTTCGCGCGCACGGCGCTGTCGGAAATCCGCCGGGTGTTGAAGTCGGGCAAGATCTTTCAAGGCGCCGCGACGGTTTCGTCGGAAGCGGATATGCGGGCCTTGCTCGAGGGTTTCGAGCTTACGGATCTGAACGAGACCGGCGATCACGCATGGCGCTGGACGGCCAAACGGCGTTGACGATTATAGAATCTATGTTCTGACGTCATGTCCCGCCACGGCGCGTAGTGTCTCTGTTTGAAACCGGGGAAGGAATGCCCATCCTTCGACGGGCTCAGGATGAGGCATTCCTGGCGGCTCTCCTTGACCTCACCCTGAGCTTGTCGAAGGGTGAGGGGGGAGTGTGAAACTTGAGACAACCACCCCACGGGTGCGGCGCGTTGACCGGCCCCGTGGGGCTTGTTAGCATGGTTGTTCAATCCTTGGTTCATAAGGGTTTAAGCCGTAGATAGTCGCGCCCCCGGGCGTTTGAGGGAGGCACTCATGAAAATCCAGGACGTCACGATCCATAAGGTCAGCCTGCCGCTGCACACGCCGTACGCCGTCGCCTATCACACCTATACGGAATTCGAGCCGGTGATCGTCGAGGTGCGCGATGCCGACGGCCGCGTGGGGTGGGGCGAATCCAATATTTCCGCCGGCGCCAGCAAGGAAACGCCGGAAAGCGGTTATGCCTTTTCCCTCGAGCATGCCGAGAAGATGGTCGGTATGGATACGGCGGACGCCAAGAAAATGCTGCTCGCCAAGATCAAGGAAAGCAAGATGGCGGTGTCCGCCCTGGTGCCCGCCATCGAAATGCTCGAAGATAATTCGTTATTGCGGTTCGAGAAGGAAACCCGCATTCCGCTGTTGACGCCGTTCAATACCCGTTTGGGCGGCGACATCGCCGGCGAAGTCGAGCAGCGCCTCGAGGAAGGCTACAAGACCTTCAAGATCAAGGTCGGCAAGAAAAGCGACAGCGTCGAAAAGGATCTCGACTACATCGCCGCCATTCAGAAGGCGAACGCGGGCCGCGCCACGCTGCGCATGGACGCCAACCGAGGCTACACCCGCGAGCAAGGATGCGAATTTGCCTCCAATCTCGATCCGGACAGCCTCATGCTGTTCGAGCAGCCGTGTGCGGCGGATGCCTGGGACGACAACGCGGCGGTCGCGAAAGTTTCCACCGTGCCCCTGATGCTCGATGAATCGATTTCGCTGGTCGAGGACATCGACCGCGCCGGCACGATGGAAGGCGTCGGCTTTTGTAAATTGAAGCTGAAACGTTGCGGCAGCCTTGACATGCTGAAAGACGCCATCGAACACTGCAAGGAACTCGGCATGAACGCCGTGCTCGGCGACGGCACCGGCATGGAGGTCGGCAATTGGATGGAAGCCGCCGTCGCGCGGGTATGCATCGATAACGCCGGTGAGTTCAACGGCTTCCTCAAGCTCAACGATCATCTGTTCAAGCAGGAGCTGCGCTTCGAGCAGGGCGATATGATCATCCCCGCCGGGTACTATCCGGAGGTGGATAAAGAGAAGCTTCTGGCGCTGGCGATCGAAAAACCGGTCCGCTTCGCCTCCGCCAAGGCGGCCCTGAAGGGGGCGGCGGAGTAGCGATCCGGCCGATTCGGCCGGGTCCGATGCCGGCGGCCCGTCCGGCGGGGGTGCAAACCCTTGATATTCCCGGCATTCCGCGCCCGCCGAGGTTGCTTGACACCCCCTTGGGGGAGGGGTACATCAACCGAAACCCAGGCTTTCTTTGCACCGGGCACAAAAAGGGCACGGAAAGGGTACGGGGGTGTAGCTCAGTTGGTTAGAGCGCTGGCCTGTCACGCCAGAGGCCGCGGGTTCGAGTCCCGTCACTCCCGCCATTCCGATCATTCAACTTTGGGCCAATAGTTTGATGAATCGTAGCCCGGAATCCTCGACCGCCGTTAGCATTCCCAGTCACAAAAATTACGATGGAATTTATTTTATAATTCTTCTGCTGGCGTGCGCCGTTTCTGTCTACTTCGCCTTTCACCACGATATTTTCCGTCATTTTACCTCGACCTCCGACAATGACGTCGTGATGGTCTACGAAGCGCTTATGTTTAATTCCGGCCTCGATCAATTTTATTTCGACCATCCGGGTTATATTTATTTCCTCATTCTCGGTCCATGGCTGACGCTTATGAAGGCGTTGGGTTTCGTCAGCGTGAATTCCTTGTCCGAACTGGGCGGCCCATCTTCAACCTATGCCGAATATGCTCAATTGGTGTTCGCCGGCCGTTTTTTATCGATCGTTTTGGTCCTATGCACCACTTGGGTTTTTCATTACTGCGTCCGGGGCTTCGTTCGTAACCGATTTATCGCGGTAATAGCGACGGCCTTGTTTTCCATATCTCCGGGCATGGTTACGCAGTCCTTGATTATGAGAACGGAACTGCCGGCCATTCTTTTTGTTCTTTTTTCCTTCGCCATGCTTTTACGAGCCGTTCGTGCCGGCGGTCTACGGGGCATTATCTATCTCGGTTTATGTGCTTTTGCCGTGCCGTTGGCTTTGCTGAGCAAGGTGCAGATTCTGCCGATTGTCATGGCGTTGCCTATTCTGGCGTTCATTTTCCACGAGAGCCGGACAAACATCGATCGTTCCATCGACGCATTCTGTTCTGCCGATACCCGGGTATCTTTGTATTTTTTATGTGTTTTGGTTTCGCTGCCAGCGATAACGATGTATGGGGGCCAGATATATCTTTTCGGTCATTTCAGGGGATATCAGGTCGTTATCGCTTTATATGCTGCGGCCAGCGCCTTGATTTACGGACGGATTTTCCACAAATCCTGGAACGCGGGCATAACCGGCCTGTTCATCGTGATGGCCGGGTTCAGCTTGGGGCATTATTCAACGCTGATCACAAACCAGGTCGAGAATACGTTCGTCGTCGCTAATGTGATCGAGCATATGACGCGTTTTTCTTCGGTTTATGGTGAGGTGAAAAATACGGGGTCGTTGTTCTCGTCGTTTATACAAAAGTTTTACGATACGGTTTTCTTGGTGCTTTCTTATGCTTATGTCCGGGATGTTTATGTCGGGCTTGCCGAGAATATTTTGTATTGGATCGTCACGCTTGGCGGAGTCTTCTCTTTCATCAACAAAAGATATCGGTTGGGTCTGCAAATTGGCATATTCTTATTCTTAGCCCTGGGAATGATCGCTTTTT
>JBBDTH010000092.1:0-12632 GCA_040904505.1 Rhodospirillales bacterium
ACTATTACAATCTTATCTCGCCGGAGACCCTGTTCGGCCCTGGTTGGGACGAGGATAAGAAGCGGCGCGGCGAAGCCTTGAGCCCGGAACTGCGCACGCTGACCGAGCGAGTGCGGTCCGGCAGAGCGTGGGAGTTAATCGGCGTTCTCGCCGGTTTTCGCTAGTCCAATAGCGTGACACGGTATGCTGCATTGTTGTCTTGAAAAAAATAGAAAAATGCCGTCGCCGTCGAAGAAAATGTTCAACGAGGACGGCGGCGCGGCCTTGCCGTTCAATCCGCGCGGAGAAAGTTGGCGGAGAGAGTGGGATTCGAACCCACGATACGGTTTCCCGTATACACGCTTTCCAAGCGTGCGCCTTCAGCCACTCGGCCACCCCTCCGGGAAAGTGGCGAGACAGTACCGAAGGCGCGCCCGCGCATCAAGGTCTTGCACCGTCCGGATCGCAAAAAGGTCCTATATAGCGCCGAAGCGCGCGGCGCCCGATACCGCCGGGCCAAGCTCATAAAAACCATGCCGCCCCGGCCGAAATGTGTCTATGATCCGGCAATGAAAGTGTTCTTCTTGATCGGGTGGGGTCTCCTCATCGTCGCGTTCGGCGCGGCGGCGGCCGAAATGGCCGCCAGCGCCACCGGCAGCGCGCGCGGCTTTTTCATTGCGTTTCACCAGGTCATCGCGGGGCTGTGGCCAAACGCCTGGGCCGCTTTGCAGAACACCCTCGGTGCCGGCGTGAGCAAGGCGGTCTTTGCCCTGCCCGGCTGGCTGACGTTCGGATTGCCGGGCGGGCTTCTGGTGTGGTTCTGCCGGTCCAGCAAGGAAGGCCTGTCGGAAGAAGATCGGGATTCGATGGACCTGTTCGACGAACTGAGCAAGCAGGCCAAGCGCGATGGCTACGACAGTGAATCCCGGGAAGAGTATTTCGACGACCACCGCGACCTCGAAGGCCTCGACCGCCAAGGCGCCACGGGCAATCAATCCAACGAGGATTACACCGTCGATCTCGAAAAGGCCGCCGGGCGCGATCCCGGCCCGCCCCGCTAGAGCAGATCATGGTTCGTCGGAACCAGGTATTTCCGATACATCATGATCCGATCTAATGCCGATAAAACAAGCCGTTAAGCTTCTTCCGAACTTTATTTCGTATTTCTTTTTTCGTCGCCGGTCTTGAGCGCCTGCAGGAACGCCGACTGCGGAATCTCAACCTTGCCGAACTGGCGCATGCGCTTCTTGCCCGCCTTTTGCTTTTCTAAAAGCTTGCGTTTACGCGACACGTCGCCGCCGTAACACTTCGCGGTTACGTCCTTGCGCATGGCCGAGACGGTTTCGCGCGCGATCACCCGCCCGCCGATGGACGCCTGAACGGCGATCTTGAACAATTGGCGCGGAATCAAATCCTTCAGCCGTTCGCAAATCGACCGGCCCCGGCTTTCCGCGTGATCGCGATGAACGATGAAGGCGAGCGCGTCGACAGGTTCGGCGTTGACGAGAATGGAAACCTTGACCAGATCGCCGTCGCGGTATTCGTCGATCTCGTAATCGAAGCTGGCGTATCCGCGCGACACGGATTTCAAGCGGTCGTAAAAATCGATCACCACTTCGTTCAGCGGCAGGCGGTACACCAGCATCGCGCGGCTGCCGACGTAGGTCAGCTCGATCTGCTCGCCGCGCCGGTCGGTGCAGAGCTGCAGGATCGATCCCAGGTACTCGTCCGGCACCAGGATGGTCGCCTTGATCCAGGGCTCCTCGATGCGCTCGATCTTGGTCGCCTCCGGCATGTCGACCGGATTATGCATCTCGATCACGGCGCCGTCGGTCATGTGCACGCGGTAGACGACGCTCGGCGAGGTCGTGATCAGGTCGAGGTCGAATTCGCGCTCGAGCCGCTCCTGGATGATCTCGAGATGCAGCAATCCGAGAAAGCCGCAGCGAAAACCGAAGCCGAGCGCGGCGGACGTCTCGGGCTCGAAATGGAAGCTGGCGTCGTTCAGGTGCAGCTTTTCGAGCGAATCGCGCAGATCTTCGTAATCGGCGGCATCGACCGGAAACAGGCCGCAGAAAACGACCGGCACCGACGGCTTGAAGCCCGGCAACGGCGCCGTCGCCGGAGTCTTTTCGGTGGTGATGGTATCGCCGACATTGGTATCGGCGACCGTCTTGATCGACGCGGTCAAATAGCCGACCTCGCCCGGTCCCAGCATGTCGGTCTTCGTCGCCTTCGGCATGAACGCGCCGACGTGATCGACCTGATAAATCCCGGTGGTCGACATCATGCGGATCCGCATGCCTTTCTTGAGCACGCCGTCATACACCCGCACCAGAATCATCACGCCGAGATAGGCGTCGTACCAGCTGTCCACCAGCAGCGCCTTCAAGGGCGCCGCCGCGTCGCCCCGGGGCGGCGGCAGCTTCTCGACCAGCGCTTCGAGCACCGTGTCGACGCCCATGCCGGTCTTGGCCGATATCGTCAGCGCATTCTCGGTATCGAGTCCGATCACGTCCGATATCTGCTCCTTGATCCGTTCGGGCTCGGCGGCCGGCAGATCGATCTTGTTCAAGACGGGGATGATTTCGTGATCGTTTTCGATCGCGAGGTACACGTTGGCGAGGGTTTGCGCCTCGACGCCCTGGGTCGCGTCGACCACCAGCAGCGAGCCTTCGCAGGCGGCCAGGCAGCGGCTGACCTCATAGGAGAAATCCACGTGGCCCGGCGTATCCATCAGGTTCAGCTGATAGGTCTCGCCGTTCTTGGCCGTGTAGGACAGCCGCACGGTCTGGGCCTTGATGGTGATGCCGCGCTCGCGTTCGAGCTCCATGGAATCGAGCACCTGCTCGCGCATCTCGCGCGCGCTCAAGCCGCCGCACATCTGGATCAGCCGGTCGGCCAGCGTCGACTTGCCGTGGTCGATATGGGCGATGATCGCGAAGTTGCGGATGTGGGCGAGATCGGTCATGGGAGGGCTTTTAGCACATCCTCAATAACTAGTAGCGCAAAAAACTAAATTCGCTACCATCATTAATCTCCGGAAATCTTTAAGTCTTTCAACAGCTTTGAAAGTGACTCTTGATACTTATCGTGATTTTTCCATTTGGTAAAATCACCGATATTCCTTGTCCTACGAATATGCCCCATCCAACCTTCATCAATTTGCAGCGGCGTAGAATCAATCCGGATAGGAAATAAAACGGTCCTATTATTTACTCTTTCTTGCTCTAAAGCATTTTCGACTTCAAATTCAACCCAACTACTTCTGACAGAGTTCTTCGATAAAACTAATAAAATCTTATCGTAAATTTTTATTGCCTTGTCGATATCTTCACGCATGCGCGCTCCAATTTTCATATCATGAGGCGCAAACCAACAGCGGATTCCTTTAGCCTGAAGATCGGCATGCAAACGCTTGGCAAATTTTTCATCAACTGTTGAATAGCTAATAAAACACGAAAACATTTGAATTGGCTGATTAAGCAATGATGGAAGATATTCTATAAAAATGTCAGGCAGGCCCCATCCTCTGTAAAAAGAATCCGGTAAAATTCCTGATTTAAAAAGCGTTCTGTGATCTAGCATTGAATGATCATGAAAAGAACACTTTTGTAGATTCTTTACGTTTCCTAAATTCACATTAATAAAACGCGATGAAATAATAATGCTTTCATTAAAATCTGCGCCATTAAAATTTGTGCCCTCAAATTTTCCCGCCATAAGTGTTTTGTAAAATTTTGCACTTGAAAAGTTAGCGCGAGCAGCTGATGTACTATTAAATTCTGCGCGGCTAAAATCTGAAGCAGTAAAGTCAACAAAATCTAAATTTGATAAAGCAAGGTCAGCACTTCTAAGATCACAATCACGCAATATGCTTCTTGGTCTAAATGGCAAAGAGGATGTTCCAGAAAAATCGATGTTGCTTAATTTTGACTGGGTAAATTTGCTTTTCGAAAAATCGATGCCACTAAAGTAATAATGATTTAGGTTTTTACGCCTTAAATCAACTTTTCGGAGATCAATAATATAACCTGGGATCTAAAAAAATTCTTTTTTAACTCTATACCACTCTATGTTAGGCAAACTGAGAAACCACTTGTTCCATTTCTCATAACCCGCATCGATAAGCTTAAGAAGAAAACCGCGAGAAAATTTTCTGCCGTCTGAAGCCCAACAAGCAATTTTCTTATCATCCGTTTCAAGATTTTTTGGATATAATTCTTGTATTTCCCAGTATTGATAATACCAATCATCTAATTTCCGCTTCGTCATTTTGAAGCTCCCGAGCAAAAAACAAACGCAAATGGTTGTGCGTTTGATTCTGTACAATCAAATGAATCGAGAACACCGGTTCCCTCGTCTTTATCCGAAGAGAGGCTTCCCGATCACCAAGGGATGGGCCCAAACCAGCAGGCCGTACAGCACCAAGCCGCCCAACAGGCGCCAGTAGCCGATTTCCTTCAGGCTGACTTGGGCGCGCCCGGAAAGCAGCGCCAGGAACGGAACGTTCGACGAGCCTTCCTTGAAGGCCGGCCATTGCGCGCCCATGGTGCGCGCCTTCTTGCGATCGATCGCCAGCGTTCCCGCGAGGGCGAGAAACGTGAGCGCGCCGAAGAAAATCAACGCGGCGGCATCGCCGTTCGCGGTCATATGGGAAATCCCCCAAAGGCCGATACCCCACATCACCGGATGGCGCGTGACCTTGATGATTCCGTGCGGCTTTTTCTCCTCGCCCGCGAGGCGTTCGAGGCCGACCGCGGTCGGGTTGAAGATGGTATACCCGGCAAACAGAAAAACCGACGCCGGCACCATCAGGCCGAGGGCGAGGTGGCGCGCGCCGGTCCCGAGCTGCCAATACTCGATCGTCGGCGCCTTGAAATACGCAAGGATCATCCAAGCCAGAAAGCCGGCGGCGATCAGGGAAAACAGCACCACGAAAACCGCTTCGCCGAGGCGGCGCACCAGGACGCCGCGCATCGGTTCGCTCGAGATGATGAAATGGCCGGCGACAAACGCCAGGGATGCGATCGCAAGTTCCGTCAGTTCCGCGCTCAAGGTCTTTATCTCCCCTTTGATTTTCGATCTGACCTATCACGGCTTCGCCCTAAACGCCAGAGCGGGCACGCCGGGTTCGTTTCCTTATAGGCTCGGCATGTCGAGCCCGTGCTGGCGGCAAGCCGCGAACAGCGTGTTGCGCAACATACAGGCAACCGTCATCGGCCCGACGCCGCCGGGCACCGGCGTGATCGCGCCGGCGACCCGGACCGCCTCCTCGAAGGCGACGTCGCCGACCAGCTTTTTGCCGCCCGCGGCGGCGTCGAGACGGTTGATGCCGACGTCGATGACCGTCGCGCCGGGCTTGATCCAATCGCCGCGGATCAGCCCGGGCTTGCCGACCGCCGCGATCAAAATATCCGCCCGGCGGCACTCGTCGGCGATATCCCGGGTCTGGGAATGAACCGTCGTGACCGTGCAGTTCTCGCGCAACAAAAGCTGCGCCATCGGTTTGCCGACGATGTTGGAGCGCCCGACCACCACGGCGTTCAAGCCGGCCAGTGACTCATGGCGCTCCTTGATCAACAGCAGGCACCCGAGCGGCGTACACGGCACCATCGCGTCTGGCTTGCCCGCCACCAGGGCGCCGACGTTCGTCAGGCAAAATCCGTCCACGTCCTTCGCCGGATCGATCGCCTCGATCACGGTGAAGGGATCGATATGCGCGGGCAACGGCAATTGAACCAGGATTCCGTTGACCTTGGGGTTCTTGTTCAGGCCGCGGATGAGAATCAACAGTTCCTCTTCGCCGATGTCGGCGGGCAGGTCGTGCTGGTTCGAGGTCATGCCGACGTCGGCGATGCGATTGTTCTTGTTGCGAATGTAGATCCGGCTCGCCGGATCGTCGCCGATCAGCACCACCGACAGCGCGGGCGTCAGGTTGTGGAGATCCTGAACCTGGTCGACCGCCTTGGCGACGCTTCGGCAAAGCCGCGCCGCGACCGCCTTGCCGTCGATGATCGTCGCCTTAGCCATCGTATCCGTCACCCCTGCCCGGTCCGGCGAGCCACGCCGTCAGTTGTGCGGCGAGAGCTTTCCCGTCGCCCGCCACGAGCACCGTCTTGCGGCGGTCCTTCGCGCCCGCGATCACGGCAAGGCTCGTCTTCGGCACCCGCCAGGTTTTCGCCAAGGCCTTGACCATCGCCGCGTTCGCTTTGCCGTTTTCCGGCACCGCCGTGACCGCCATCTTGATCGCCGCGGCACCCGCCGCGTCGGCGGTTAGGCCGCCGATTCGCGCGTGCGCGGCTTTCGGAGTCAATAAAATACGCACTTTTAATCCTTCCGGTACGACGTCGAACGGCACCCGTGCTTTTGATAACGTCGGCGGCAACGGTTTTCTCGCTTTTATTTCGGTTGTGTCGGTCACGCGACTTTATGGGCGACCTGAATAAGCACGTCCCTAAGCAGGATCAAGGCGAGAATCAGCACCAGCGGCGACAGATCGATTCCGCCCAGATTCGGCAGAAACCGCCTGATTCGGCCCAACACGGGCTCGGTGATGCGGTACAGGGAATCGACCACCAGATAGACGAACCGGTTCGACGTGTTGATCACGTTGAAATGGATCAGCCAGCTCACGATCACGCCGATGATGACCACCCACATATAAAGATCGATGACCGTGATCAAGATCCGAAAGAAGGGGCCTACGATGACATCCATGATTCTCTGCCGGGGATTGTTGACGGGTCCGTAAACCTATCCGCCGCGGCGCCCGCGCGCAAGACCGGGCATCTACGGGTGGTGTCTCGGTTTCAACCTCACCCTTCGACAAGCGCAGGGTGAGGTCAAGGGGGGCACTAAGAATGCCTCATCCTGAGCCTGTCGAAGGATGGGCATTCCAGTCGGAATTTCAAAGCGAGATACTACTCATCCGCGCGGAAACCTTGACAGGCGGCCCCGGGCGAACACATTATCCGTCCACTTCGCCGCCCGGCCGGTATCACTCGAGCGGCGGGACCGCGTGGGGCCGTAGCTCAGTTGGGAGAGCGTCGCGTTCGCAATGCGAAGGTCAGGGGTTCGATTCCCCTCGGCTCCACCAATTTTCCCTTTGAAAAATCGACTCCCGAACCGCTCTCCGGAAACAACGCGCCGTGCCGGTCACGGCGTTTTGGCGATGGCCACCAATTGATCGAGCGCCAGGCCCCAGCCTTCGCGAAACCCGATCGCTTCGTGTTTCTTACGGCCTTCTTCGTCCTTATGGATGACGGTCGCGTTATAGCGGGTGCCGCTTCCCTCCGGCGTGAGCGTGAGAATCGCGGTGATGTAGCTGTCGATGCAATCGTTGGGCCGCGCGGCCGGGCGAAAATTTTGTTCCAGTGCGTCGGTCCAGACGAGCCGCTCATTCTCGACGACGTCGAGGTAGCAACCGACGTTCGGATGATCCTCGCCTTCCGGCGAGCGCATCACCGTTCTGAAGATGCCGCCGGGGCGCAGATCGATTTCGCACTCCGTCGTCGTCCAGGGCGCGGGCGTGAACCACTTCATCAGGTGTTCCGGCGTCGTCCATGCTTTCCAGACAAGCTCCCTCGGCACATCGACGATGCGCTCGAAGACCAAGTCAAGGCGGGGGTCGGGTTTGAAATTCGTGTCGGTCATTTTTTCCTCCGTTCAGTTTTTCTCGGCGGCGATCTCGTTCAGGTTCTTCAAGCCGTCCTCGAACTGGCCACCGACCATTTTCTCGCAATTCATGACCAGGCCCACGAGCTTGCCCATGAAACTGTTGGAGCCGTACATGGTCCACGTGACTTTGGTGCGATCTCCGTCTGGCGCGAACGTGAACTCCGCCGTGTTGGTCGCCTTCATCGGCTTCACGAAATTCAGTTGAAACCGGATGAACGAGGCTGCGCGGCTTTCGATCACGGTCATGCTGCCCCGGCCGGTCTTTTTGCCGTCCCAGTAAACCTTGGCGCCTTCGCCCGCTTTCGGCCCCTCGAAGCGTATCGCGGCATCGGGGTCGATGCGCGCCCACGGCGACCACGCCTGCCATTTTTCCACGTCGTTCACATGTTCGAATACGGCCGCCGGCGCGGCGTCGATGACGGCGCTCCGGGTCACGCGAAACTCGTCCGGCCGGCGCAGAACCAGCACCAGAACGACGGCGATCAAAATACCGACGATAAGAAGAACGGTTTCCAACATGGCTTTCCCTCGCTTCAGGCTTGCTCAAGTTGCGCGATATCGATTTTCTTCATCCGCAGGAGCGCGGCCATCGCCCGTTCCCGTTTATCGGTGTCGGACGTTTCGAGCAGCGCGTCCAAGGCGGTCGGAACGACCTGCCACGAAACGCCGTATTTATCCCTGAGCCAGCCGCACTGTTCCTCGGCGCCGCCGGCGGACAGTTTTTCCCAAAGATCGTCGATTTCCGCCTGGGTGTCGCGGTAGACGACGAAGGAGATCGCCGGCGAAAACGTGAAATGCGGGCCGCCGTTCAGGGCGACGAATTCCTGCCCGTCGAGCTCGAAGGCGACGGTCATGACCGAGCCCGCCGGCTTGCCGGCGACCTGTTCCGTCGCTTTCGGATACCGGGCGATCTTGGTGATCTTGGAATTCCGAAAGACGGCAACGTAAAATTCCGCCGCTTCCTCGGCCTGACGGTCGAACCACAGAAAAGGGGTGATCGGTTTCATGGTGTTTTCTCCCTGCCCGGACGCCTTAAAGCCGGAATTTTTAAAGATCGACGATCGCCTTGAACCCGCCGTAGGCCATGCGCTTGCAGTCGAACGGCATGGTTTCGCCGTCGCATTTCAGGCGCGGGTCGGCCATGACCTTTTCGTTCACCGCGTCGCGGTGCGCACGCGACGTATAAACGATAAACGCGAAAATGACGGTTTCGCCGTCTTGCGTTCCGACCGCATCCGGAAACGTCCTGCAAAACCCCTTGTCGGCGACATCGTCGGCCACGCATTCCCGGTACTGAAGCGCACCGTGTTCCAGCCATATTTTCCCGGCTTTTTCCGAGATTTCCCGGTAGGTGTCGATATTGCCCTCCGGCACCGGCAGCACGAAGCCGTCCACGTATGTCATGTCGCGATCCTTTCGCCTTTGATTTTATATAGCGTTCGTTACAAATATATGGCACATAGACCGGAGTCAACAATTACTTAGCGATCGGTATGTAATTAAATGGTGCGCGGCCGGCCCCGAAAATTCGACATCGAACAAGCGCTCGACACGGCGCTGAAGCTGTTCTGGCGCCACGGCTACGAGGGCGCCTCGGTCGCGTTGCTCGCGCGCGCCATCGGGATCAACGTGCCGAGCCTGTATGCCGCCTTCGGCAACAAGGAAGCGCTGTTCCTGAAGGCCGTGGAACGCTACGGCGCCGTGAACGGCGGATTTTATCACGACGCCTTGAACAAAAAAACCGCCCGCGAGGTCGCGCGCCATATCCTGGACCACGAGGTCAAGCTCGTCACCCTGCCCGACGCGCCCGACGGCTGTTTGATGGTGCAAGGCGCGCTCGTCACCAGCCCCGAGTCCGAAAACATCCAAAAGATGATGTCCGGCATGCGCCGGACGGCGGAAAAATGGATGGCGGACCGTTTCAAGCGCGCGAAACAAGAAGGCGACCTGCCGCCGGACGCGGACCCGGCCGCACTCGCGGGGTATCTCATGACGCTCAATTCCGGCCTCGCCGTACAGGCGAAAAGCGGCGCGAGCAAGAAAGAGCTCAAGAAGGTCGTCGAGATCGCCCTGCGGAGCTGGCCGAGCGATTAGAGCAGATCATCGACGGCTTATTTGAACTTCGCCAGCGCCGCCAATACGGAGTCGATGTCGGCCGGGGTGTGATCGGCCGATACCTGAAAGCGGATTTCCTCGTCGCCCTTCGGCACCACCGGATAGCCGAGCCCGGTCGCCAGGATGCCGTGCTCGCGCAAGTGTTCCGTCAACGCGCGCGTGCGTTCGGTATCGCGCACCAGAAGCGGCACGATGGGATGCTCGCCGGGCAGGGTCTCGAAGCCCATCTTAACGAGCCCCGCCTTGAAGCGCGCCGTCAGCGCGCGCAGGTGCTCGAGCAACGCCGTGCCGCGTACGCTGTCGACGATATCGACGGCCACCTCGGCCGCCGCCGCCTCGCCCGGCGTGATCGGGTTGGAATAGATGTAGAACGGCGAGGTCTCGCGCAAATACTCGATGACGGTCCGGCTGCCCGTCACGTAGCCGCCGTTGACGCCGAACGCCTTGCCGAGGGTCGCGATGAGAAGATCCACCGGCGCCGAGCCGGTGTAATCCTCCGTACCCCGGCCCGCCGCGCCGAACGCGCCGACGCCGTGGGAATCGTCCACCACCACCGAGACGTTCTCGGCGAAGGCGTCGTCGTAGCGGCGCGCCAAGGCCTCGATCTCGTGCAGGGGCGCGTGATCGCCGCGCATGCTGAAGACGCCGTCGGTCACGACGATCGCGCGGCGGCAGGTTTTCGCGGCGGCGCGCAAATTCTGCTCGAGTCCCGCCATGTCGAGGTGCGGATAGACGTATTTCTCCTTGGGCCGCGCCAAACGGACCGCGTTGATGATGCTGTTGTGGTTGAGCGCGTCGCTGATCACGGCGGTATCCTCGTCGATCAACGCCGTCAGCACGCCCATCACGGCGGCGTACGCCGAACTGTAGATCATCGCCGCCAGCCGCCCGTGAAACGCCGCCAGGCGGCGCTCGAGCGCGGTATGCGCCGACCAGGTGCCGCTGATGAAGCGCACAGCACCCGGGCCCGCGCCGAAGCGCGCGACCGCTTTTTCCTCCGCCGCGATCACGTCGGCCTGCAGGGCGAGGCCGAGATAGCCGTTGGCGTTCATGCGCAGGAATTCTTTATCGCTCTCGCCTTCGAGCCGGTAGCGCGGCCCCCGCTCGTCGCGCGCGGGGATCACCTCGGCGATGACGGACTCGCGGCCCTTCAAACGTCCGGCGGCTTTCATCTGCGCCAGCGCGCCGTGCAAGGCCTTTTCCAGTCGATCGTGCGGCATGGACGGTCCTCCCGTTCAGCGGGCGGTTGCGGCCGGTTTGAGCCGGGCGCGCAGCTTGTCGATCATGTCCTTCGTCATGGCCGCGAGATCGTAGCGCGGCCGCCAGCCCCATTGCGCGCGCGCCTCGCTGTCGTCCATCGCGCGCGGCCAGGATTCCGCAATTCGCTGGCGCACGGGATCGACGTCGTATTCCATGACGAACTCGGGAATATGCTTGCGGATCTCGCCCGCCAATTCCTCGGGCGTGACGTTGATCGCGGTCACGTTGAAAGCGTTGTGGTGCTTCAGGCGCGCCGCGTCGGCGGTCATCACCTCGATCGTCGCGCGGATCGCATCGGGCATATACATCATGTCGAGGCGGGTATCGGGCGCCAGCGGGCAGACGAAATGACGGTAGCGGATCGCCTGGTAAAAAATATCGACGGCGTAATCCGTGGTGCCGCCGCCCGGCGGGGCCGCATACGAGATCAGCCCCGGCAGGCGGAGCCCGCGCGCGTCCACGCCGAAGCGCGCCACATAGTAATCGCACAGCAATTCGCCCGCGACCTTGGTGACGCCGTAGATCGTATTCGGGCGCTGGACGGTATCCTGCGGCGCGCGTTCGCTCGGCGTCGTCGGCCCGAACGCGCCGATCGAGCTCGGAAAGAACAGCGCGCACCGGGCCGTGCGCGCGACCTCGAGCATGTGATAGAGGCTGCCCATGTTGAGCTCCCACGCCGATTGGGGCTTTTGTTCGGCCACGGCCGAGAGCATCGCGGCCATATGATAGATCGTGCCGACGTCGTATTGCCGGACGGCTTCCTGAACGGCGCGCCGTTTCGTGCAGTCCAATTGCTCGAACGGCCCACCATCGACCGTGGCGTCGACCGTACCCGCGACCGCTCTCTGCGGCAGGCGGATATCGGACGCGATCACGGCCTCGGCGCCATAGCGGTCCCTAAGCGCGGGCACCAGCTCCGCGCCGATCTGCCCCAAGGCGCCGGTGACGAGAATTTTTTTCATGTCTTATTCTCCCGGTACATCCGATCTCGGCACGGTCAGCGCACCAGCAGCACCGAACAATCGATGCGCCGAAACAGCGCGTCGATGGACGCGTCCTCGAGCAGCGGCTGGTCGACGCCCAGCACCATCAGTCCCGCCTGCGGCCGGCGCGAGCGCGCACACAGCTGATCGATGCGGGTTTCGGGCAGATGCAGGAACGACACCTCGAGCCCGCGCACGCGCACCCGGTTGTAAATATCGTTTTGCCAGGCCTCGACGGCGTTGAGGCGCGGGCTCAACATGACTACCTCGACCTCGCGGACGCCGAGCGCCGCCATGTCGCACGCGGCTTCGAGCGCCCGGTCGGCGGGCGCGCGGCCGTCGTAAACGGCCATCACGCCGGCGGTGAAGACGGCGTTTGGATTGAAGAACAGGACGCCGCCGGCCTTGCCCTCGACGATCTCCGGCGATAGCGCCGCCAGCGAGGACACGGCCGAACCGGCGCCGAGGTCCTTGGGAATTACGATCAGATCGCCGTCCCGCGCCGCCGCCAAAACCTCCGTCACGGCGTTGCCCTGGCGCACTTGAAACGTCGTTCGGATATGGCGCACCCGCGTGACTTCCTCGACGATGCGCCGGCTTTGCGCGGCCTGGGGG
>JBBDTH010000092.1:12642-34465 GCA_040904505.1 Rhodospirillales bacterium
GCGCGCCAGCATGCCGCCTTGCAGCGGTTGCGGCCCGTAGGAGACGAACCGGTATGCCGAGGTTTCGGTGTGCTCGGAAAGACGCACGAGATTGGCGTCCTCGACGTACAAGCCATGCAGATCGGCATGCAGCTTAGCGGCCAGAAGGGCGAGCGAGTCGAGCATGGCGCGCGCGTGAGCCGGCGAATCGAACACGACCAGGATTCGCCGGAACCGGTCCTCGGGCTCGGGCGCGCGCGAAGCGTTCATTCCTCGCCTCCCTCGCCGCCGCGTCCGCCGTTACCGAGCCGCGCCGCCCGCAAGGCGCGCGAGGCGAACCGGCGGGCATCGCTCGCCAGATGTTCGAGGCGTTTCTCGACGGCGCGGTTGACACTGCCGTAGGGAAACTGGCCGTCCTCGTCGCGCGCGCCGGCCGGAACGCCGGTCAGGATTTCGATGCCCTCGTCGATGGTGGCGACGGGGAAAATGCGGAACTTGCCCGCCGCCGCCGCCTGCACGATGTCGTCGCGCAACATCAGATGCTTGACGTTGGAGGCGGGAATCAGGACGCCCTGCTCGCCGGTCAGACCGCGGGCCTTGCAGACATCGAAAAATCCCTCGATCTTTTCGTTCACGCCGCCGATCGCCTGGACCCGGCCGTGCTGATCGACCGAGCCCGTCACCGCGAAGGATTGCTTGATCGGAATTTCCGAAAGCGCCGACAGCAGGACATACAACTCGGTCGAGGACGCGCTGTCGCCGTCGACGCCGCCGTAGGATTGCTCGAACACCAGACTCGCCGACAGCGACAGCGGTTGGTGGCGGGTGAAGTGACTCGATAAATAAGACGACAGGATCAGCACACCCTTGGAATGCAACGGCCCGCCGAGATCGACCTCGCGCTCGATATCGACCACCTCGCCGCGGCCCAAGCGGACCCGGCAACTGATCCGGCTCGGCCGGCCGAACGCGAAATCGTCCAGCATCGATACCGCCAAGCCGTTGATTTCGCCGACGCGCGCTCCGTCGGTATCGATCACGAAGGTCCCGCGCTGAATCTCCTCCTGGATGCGTTCGCGAATCCGATCCGACCGGTAAATCTTGGCGTCGATCGCCTGTTGCACATGCGCGACCGCGATCACCGCCGCCCCCGCCTCGCCCGCCCAGTAATCGGCCTCGCGCACCAAGTCCTCGATGTCGCCCAATTTCGCCGTGAGTTTTTCGGCATCCTCGACCAGCCGGGCGCCGTGCTCGATGATGCGCGCCACGCCGCCGGGATCGAGCGGGCGCAGATCGTGCTTGCGCGTCACCGAGCCGATCAGGCGGGCGTATTGCTGGGCATTGGTGTCGTCCCGAGCCATCCTATCGCCGAAGTCGGACGTGACCTTGAACAGATCCTTGAAATCCGGATCGTAGGCGTTCAACAGGTAATAAAGCTCCGGCTCGCCCAGGAGGACGACCTTGACGTCGAGCGGAATCAATTCCGGCTCCAGCGTGGTCGTCGCAGCCCAGCCCATGCTCTCCGCCGCGGATTCGATGCGGACGCGCCGCGACCGCACGGCGCGCATCAGCGTTTCCCAGGCAAACGGCTGCGTGAGGACCCGGCGTGCATCCAGGATGAGAAAGCCGCCGTTGGCCCTGTGCAACGCGCCCGCCTTGATCAGCGTGAAGTCGGTGGTCAAGGTACCGAACTGGGATTGGTGTTCGATGCGCCCGATCAAGTTGGGCTGAGTCGGATGATCCTCGTAAATCACCGGCGCGCCCGCCAGGGTGCCTTCCGCGCAATCCCGGTCGTCGATCTCGCCTTGCGTCGCCGGCATCACCGGCGGCGTGACATCGGGATCGGGACAGGCGTGATCGACCAGCACGTTGACCTGATAGCGCCGGAACGCGGCGACGCGCGCGCCCATGCGGGCCGCCGCCATCAGCGCCTGCTGCTGCTCGTTTTGTTCCTGGGGCAGGAAATCCTCCACGTTCTCGATCACGTCCGCGCGGACCGCCTCGAGATATTCCTGAACCCGGGGGATATCCCGCCAACCGGCTTTGGCCTCCTCGATCAGATGATTGACCGCGAATTCCGTGATGCCCTTGTTCAGGGCGCGGATTTTCTCGCGCTGCTCCTTGATCCATTTCGGCAGCTTCTGCAGGGCTTCCTGCAACTCGCCTTCCAGCTCCTCGATGTCTTCCTTGAATTTTTTTCGTTCCTCTTCCGGCAGGTCGTTGAATGCTTTCGGGTCGATGACCTCGCCCTCGCGCACCGGCGCCAAGGCGAAACCGACCGGCGTTCGGATCAGGGCGAGGTTTCGCTCGCCGGCTTTTTTCTGCAAATCCTGGAACGTTTCCTCGTGCTGCTCCTTGAACTCTTCCTCGATGACGTTGACTTGGCCGCGATAGTCGTCGCTCTCGAAGGCCGCCGGAATGGCGCTTTGCAATTCGTCGACCAAATGCTCCATGTCCGATTTCAAGGCGCGCGCCCGGCCCGGCGGCAAGGCCAGCGCATGCGGCCGGTGCGGTTCGGTGAAGTTGTGGATGTAACACCAATCGCTCGGGATCGGCTGCTTGGCGGCCTGTTCCCCGACGAAGCGGCGCACCAGCGTGTATTTGCCGACCCCCTCCTCGCCCAAGACGAACAGGTTGTAATCGTTATGGCGCATGCCGATGCCGAACCGAATCGCCTGCACGGCGCGCTCCTGGCCGAGAATGCCGTCGAGCGGTTCGAGCTCGGCGGTCGTTTTAAAGGAAAACTCGGCGGGATCGCAGCGGGTGAACAGTTTCTCCGGCGCCAGCGGTTCGGGCGGTTTCGTCATTCCAACGTGCCTATTTGTTTTTTAAAAACGATGGTCCAATTGTGGGTCACGAGCGCGAGCGGATCAACATCGGGATTACGCCCCCGTAGTCCGCCGGTGTGGATTTCAACATAAGATTTCAAATGCCGGTCGGGTGCATCGTGAAAAGCCTCCGGTTCACAGTGGCGGGAACCGCGCCGGCACGCAAGCACCGTCAGGTTTGCTCTTCGATCATCTCCATATCGTCGTCGCTTAAACCGAAATGATGGCCGATTTCATGAATCAGCACATGGCGGATCACGTGCAGGAGGTCGTCGCCCGTCATCTCCGCATAAGCCGCGATCGGGCGCCGGTAGAGGAAAATCATGTCCACGCCGGGCACCGGATCGAACATGCTTTTCTGATCCAGCGAAACGCCGTGGTACAACCCCAAAAGCTCGTACGGATCGCGGATTCCCATCTCGTCGAGGATTTGGTCGTCGGCGAAGTCGGCGATTCGGATCACCACGTTCGTAACGTACCCGCGCAACTCCTCGGGAATGGTCTCGAGGGCAGCGCGCGCGATGGCGTCCATCGTGTCCAGATCGGGCAATCTCTCGGTACCGGCTCTCATGGCCGAAACCTTATCGCGCCTTGACCGGCAGGCCAAGCATGCCCAGAGTCTCATATACCGATTGTCCCGGGCACCGATAATCCGCACCCGATCCATTTTACGAGAACAGCCACGGAAGGACAGCCATGGTGGAAAAACTAACCGGAACCGCCCGCACCGAGGCGCTCGGCACGTTGGCGGGCTGGCGCGAGGTCGCGGGCCGGGATGCCGTTACCAAGGAATTCCGGTTCAAGGACTTCAACGCAGCCTTCGGATTCATGGGCCGCATCGCCCTGATGGCCGAAAAGACGGATCACCACCCCGAGTGGTTCAACGTCTACAACCGGGTCGAGATCACCTTGAGCACCCATGATGCGGGCGGCGTGAGCGAAAAGGATATCGCGCTTGCCCGTTTTATCGATTCGGTCGCCGCAGGCTAGAGCAGATCATGGTGCAAACGCTGCCGGAAACGCCGCCGCCGGACCCGCCGGGGTTGCCGTCCCGGGAACCGCCCGATCCGCTCGGCGACGAAAGCCACTGGAAAGCCCGCCTGGTCCGACGCCGGTTTTGGCACAAGGCGCGCACCACCCTCGGCAAGGTGCCGTTCAGCGAAGACGCGCTCGCGGCCTATTACTGCGCCGTCGATCCGGCAACCCCGAGACACGTGCGGTTCGTGCTGATCGGCGCACTCGCCTATTTCATCCTGCCGATCGACAAGTTGCCGGATTTTATCCCCGGCATCGGCTTTATCGATGATGCCGCCGTGATCGCCGCCGCCGTCAAATCGGTTTCGGCCTATCTTCACCCGGAGCATTACGGCAAGGCCCGGGCGTTTTTAAACAAGGACGGCCCCGACCGGCCCGTAAACACTTGATTCGCGGCGGCCGTTGGCCGAGTCTAGAGCTAAATTCGATCACGCCGGACACGAAAGCAGCATCATGCGGGGATATTTCGGCATCGGCGCCGAGGGCATCAGCAAGGCCATGAACGTCGGCAGCCTGTTCCGCACGGCCCATGCGTTCGGCGCGAGTTTCGTCTTCACCGTGGCGGCGAGCTATAAACGGACGCTGGGCGGCAAATCGGACACCTCCGACGCCGTAACGCACGTGCCGTTTTACGCCTTCCCCGATATCGATTCGCTCCTGCTGCCGAAACATTGCACCCTGGTCGGCGTCGAGATCGCCGACGATGCGATCGACTTGCCGAGCTTTCATCATCCGAACGCGGCGGCCTACATTCTCGGCCCCGAGCGCGGCGCCTTGAGCCCGGCCACCCTCGAGCGGTGCGCGTACGTCGTGAAAATCCCCACCCGCTTCAGCATCAACGTCGGCCTGGCCGGCGCCCTCGTCATGTACGACCGGCTGATCACCTTGGGCCGGTTCGCGCCCCGGCCCGTCGGCACCGGCGGACCCATCGAGGCGCTGCCCGAAACCGTCTTCGGCGGGCCCCGCCGGCGCGCGCGGCTGGAACCGTTCCGCGCCGCCCCGCCCCGATAAAATAAGCCGATAAAATAACGGGCAAAACCGCCCCCGATATCGGCGCCTATACTTGGCAATCCCATCCAGCGGCGTTATGTATGGGCCATGAAACGATTTATCCTAGCTTTTTTCATCCTCGCCGCCCCCGTGGCCGCGGGAGTTTCCGCTTGGCCCGCCCTGGCCGGGGCGATCAATACCTTCAACGATTGGAGCGCCTTCGCCGAATCCGAAGGCGGGCAAAACGTCTGCTATATCGGCAGCACGCCGAAAACGCAGAGCGGAAAGTACAAGAATCGCGGCGAAGCCTACGTTTTGGTGACTCACCGCCCGGCGGACAAAACCCGCGCGGTGGTCAGCGTCAAGGCCGGCTACACCTATAAGAAGGGAACCGAGGTACAGATCAACATCGATTCGGAGCGTTTCACCCTGTTCACGGATCAGGATCATGCCTGGGCTTTCGACGCGGACGGCGACCGCAAGCTGGTGGCCGCCATGAAGGCGGGAACGCGGATGATCGTCACCGGCATCTCCGATAAGGGCTCCAGGACGACCGATACGTATTCTCTGTCCGGTTTCACGGCGGCGTTCAACGCCATCGGCCGGGCCTGTCCTGCTAAATAAGTCCGGAGAAATAAGTCCGGCTAAATAAGTTCGGCGAAATAGTTCCGGTAACGTGATTTTCAGGCCGCCGAGGCGGCGATTTGGGCACATGCGATCATGACGGACGAAATAACGGGCGGACGCACCAGTTTGATCGGGCTCACGCGCGCGGAACTCGCCGGCGCGATCGAGGGCCTCGGCGAGAAACCGTTCCGGGTCAAGCAACTCTGGCATTGGATCTATCATCAGGGCGAAACCGATTTCGCGCGCATGACCACGCTTGCCAAGGACTTTCGCGAACGCCTCGCCGAACGCTTCACGCTCGCGCGGCCCGGCGTCGCCCAGGACCAACAATCGAACGACGGCTCGCGCAAATGGCTGCTGCGGTTCGCCGACGGCAACGAGGCGGAAACCGTGTTCATCCCCGAAGAGGACCGCGGCGCGCTCTGCGTTTCTTCCCAAGTCGGCTGCACGCTCACCTGCACGTTCTGCCATACCGGCACGCAAAAGCTGGTGCGCAACCTGAGCGCGCCCGAGATCGTCGGCCAGTTCATGCTGGCGCGCGACGCGCTTCATGAGTGGCCGAGCGACCGGGAGGACCGACGGCTCACCAACATCGTCATGATGGGCATGGGCGAGCCGCTGTTCAATTACGAGAACGTCGTCAAGGCGCTGACCGTCATTCTGGACCAGGACGGTATCGCGTTGTCGAAACGCCGCATCACGCTGTCGACCTCGGGCGTCGTGCCGATGATCGCCAAGGTCGGCGAGGACCTCGGCGTGAAACTCGCGATCAGCCTGCATGCCGTGACCGATGAGTTGCGCGACGTCTTGGTGCCGATCAACAAAAAATATCCGATCGCCGACTTGCTGGACGCCTGCCGCACGTATCCCGGCGCCAACAACGCCCGGCGGATCACCTTCGAATACGTGATGCTCAAGGGCATCAACGATTCGCCCGCCGATGCCAGAGCCCTCGTCAAACTGGTCGAGGGAATCCCGGCCAAGTTCAACCTGATCCCGTTCAACGCCTGGCCCGGCGCGCCCTATGCCTGTTCTGACGGCCCGGCGATGAAACGCTTCGCCGATATTCTCAACGCCGCCGGGTACTCGGCGCCGATCCGCCTGCCGCGCGGGCGCGATATTCTGGCCGCGTGCGGGCAACTGCGCACCGAAAGCCTGCGTCGGCGAAACCGCGCGGACGACCCCGCGGCGGACGGCCTGCCGGCCTGATTCCTTCAGCGCCTTTTGTCGCAAAAAACATCACAACCCATTCATTTACTTGGTTTTTTTGTGGACACGCCGATCCGCTCCGGCCTAGATTCCAATCGGACCGCACGGTCCTAAAACAAGACGACCCGCCCCCGGCGGTGAGGACACCCTGCCGTCCGAACCGCCGTCTTTTCGGGGGCCGCCCGCCCCGACTGCCCCCCGGCACGGGGCGGGTTCGTCTATAACGTCCGCGCCGGACGGACCGATGTGAAACCGACACTCGGTATACAATATACTCGGTGTTTTCTCGGCGGCGGTTTTCCTGTATCACCACGGTAACGACAGGGCGCGGAGTCCGGGCCCGGCAAACCCGTTTCACGCGAGGGAGGATCATGCGCTACATCATCAACGGCCAACAGGCATTCGGTAAGGCGGTTCTGGAGAAAATGCTCGCGCGCGGCGACGAGGTCGTCGCCGTCTTCTGCGCGCCCGACAAAGGCGGCCGCGCCGACCCGTTGAAGGAATTCGCCATCGAGAAGGGCCTGCCGGTGCATCAACCGGCGTCGTATAAAACCGAAGAGGCGCGCGATCTGGTGGCCTCCTACGAGCCCGATCTCGGCGTGATGGCGTTCGTGACGCTGTTCGTGCCCGAGGAAATTCTTTACCTGCCGACGCACGGCACCATTCAATATCATCCCTCCTTGCTGCCGCTGCACCGCGGCCCAAGCTCGATCAACTGGCCGATCGTGCAGGGCGCGACCAAAACCGGCCTCTCGATCTTTTGGCCCGACAACGGCCTCGACGAAGGCCCGATCCTGCTGCAGAAGGAATGCCCCATCGGCCCCGACGACACCCTGGGGAGCATTTATTTCAACACCCTGTTCCCGATGGGCGTCGACGCCATGCTCGAATCGATCGATCTGGTGAAGGCCGGCAAGGCCCCGCGCGTCGACCAGGATCATTCGAAATCGACCTATGAAAGCTGGTTCAAGAAGGACCTCGCCGAAATCGATTGGAGCAAGCCGGCCGCCGAGGTCTACAACCTGATCCGCGGCACCAACCCCGCGCCCGGCGCCTGGACCACGATGGCCGGCAAGAAGCTCGACGTGTTCGATTCGGCCCGCGTCGACGAGGCCGCCGCCGAGGCCCCCGGCACCGTGACGGACGTCACCGGCGAGGGCTTCCGGGTCGCCGCCGAGGGCGGCCAGATCCTCGTCAAGCGCGTGCGCCCCGAGGGCGGCGACAAGATCGCGGCCGGCGAGCTCAAGATCGACAAGGGCACCAAGCTCGGCGGATAAACCGCCATCCGTTGCCCTTTTCGCCCAAATCCCCTATAGGGAGCGCTCGTTTGCCGGCCGATCGACGGCCGGACAAAAATGGGCGCGAACGGCATGAGCAAATCTGTGAAAAAAGTGGTCCTCGCCTATTCGGGCGGGCTCGATACCTCGGTCATCCTGCGCTGGCTGCAGGACGCCTACGACTGCGAGGTCGTCACCTTCACCGCCGACATCGGCCAGGGCGACGAGGTCGAGGAGGCCCGCGGCAAGGCCGAGGCGATGGGGATCAAGGAGATCTACATCGAGGACCTGCGCGAGGAATTCGTGCGCGACTTCGTGTTTCCGATGTTTCGGGCCAACGCGCTCTACGAAGGCACCTATCTGCTCGGCACCTCGATCGCGCGGCCCCTGATCGCCAAGCGCCAGATCGAGATCGCGCGCGAAACCGGCGCCGACGCGGTCTCGCACGGCGCCACCGGCAAGGGCAACGACCAGGTCCGGTTCGAGCTCGGCTATTACGCGCTCGAGCCCGGCATCACGGTCATCGCGCCGTGGCGGGAATGGGATCTGAACTCGCGCACCAAGCTGATCGAATACGCCCAACAGCACCAAATTTCCGTGCCCAAGGACAAGTTCGGCGAGGCGCCCTATTCGATGGACGCCAACCTCCTGCACATCTCGTACGAAGGCAAGGCGCTCGAGGATCCTTGGACGGAACCCGACGAATCCATGTTCCGCCGCTCGGTCGCGCCCGAAGCCGCGCCCGATCATCCGGCGATCATCGAGATCGACTTCAAGAAAGGCGACGCGGTCGCGCTCAACGGCAAGAAACTCTCGCCCGCGACGCTTCTGACGCAACTCAACGAGATCGCCGGCGAGCACGGCATCGGGCGGATCGACATCGTCGAGAACCGCTTCGTCGGCATGAAGTCACGCGGCGTGTACGAAACGCCCGGCGGCACCGTGTTGTTCGCCGCGCACCGGGCGATCGAATCGCTTACCATCGACCGAGCCGCGCAGCACCTCAAGGACGAGTTGATGCCGCGTTACGCCGAGTTGATCTACAACGGTTTCTGGTTCGCGCCGGAACGGGAAATGCTGCAGGCCGCCATCGACGAGTCGCAAAAGAACGTCACCGGCACCGTGCGCCTGAAACTCTTCAAGGGCAACGTGATCGTGACCGGGCGCAAATCGCCCAACAGCCTGTATGACGAAGCCACAGTCACCTTCGAGGCCGATCAAGTCTACAATCAGCGCGACGCCGAGGGCTTCATTAAGCTCAACGCGCTGAGGCTGCGGCTTGGAAAAAATAAGAAATAAAGTCCGCCGGAATTATTTCAGCAGTTTCTTCACCCGCTTGCGCAATTCCGGCACGACGTCGGCGTCGAACCACGGATTATCCTTGAGCCAGATCGTGGTGCGCCAGCTCGGATGCGGGGTCAGGATGTAGCCGGGCAGGTAGTCGCGCCAAGCCCGAATGGTTTCGGTCATGGTCTTCTTGCGGTTCTTGCCGAGGTAATAGGCCTGCGCGTAGCTGCCGACCAGCAGCGTCAAGCCGATATCGGGCAGATGGCCGCGCACGCGCCCATGCCAGGCGGGCGCGCATTCGCGCCGAGGCGGGTTGTCGCCGCCGCGTTTCTGACGGCCCGGATAACAGAACCCCATCGGCATGATGGCGATCCGGGTTTCGTCGTAAAAGGTCTCCCGGTCGACGTTCAGCCAGTCGCGAAGTCTGTCGCCGGAAGCATCGTTCCACGACAGCCCGGTGTTGTGTACCTTGGTGCCGGGCGCCTGGCCAATGATGAGAATCCGGGCGGTTTGGCTCGCGCGGATGATCGGACGCGGCCCGAGCGGCAGATGCGTCTCGCACAACCGGCACGCGCGCACCTCCTTGAGCAGTTTATCAAGCTCGGCCATTGCCCATCCGGCCGGTCACGACGTCATCGCGGATTTCACCGCGGATGTCACCGCGGATGTCACCGAGGATTTCTTCGACATACGCCGGCACCACATCGGTCGCCGGGCCGTAGCGGGCCTCGTGGAAGACCGACGCGCCTTCCGACGGTTCCAGGTTCAACTCGACGGTATGGGCCTTGCCGTTGCGCCGCGCCTCGTCGACGAAACCGGCCGCCGGATACACGTTGCCCGAAGTGCCGATGGAAAGGAACAAATCGCACTCCGCCAGCGCCATCGCGATGCGGCCCATCTCGAGCGGCATTTCACCGAACCACACCACCGCCGGGCGTAGCCGCGCCGGCGTATTGCATCCGTCGCACACGTCCTCGACCGACAGATCGCCCAGCCACGCGACGCTATGCCCGCAGGCGTCGCACTTCACCTTGGCAAGCTCGCCGTGCATGTGCAGCAGATTCCGGCTGCCCGCCTTCTCGTGCAAATTATCGACGTTCTGCGTCACCAGGAAGACCTCGCCCGGCCACTCTTGCTCGAGTTCGGCCAGCGCCCGGTGCGCCGCGTTCGGCTCGATTCCCCCGTTCGCGAGCTTTTCCCGGCGCCTGTTATAGAAATCGTGGACCTTGGCCGGGTCGCGGCGAAAGGCGTCCGGCGTCGCGACCTCCTCGATCCGGTGTTGGGCCCATAAACCGTCCGCGTCCCGGAAGGTTTTCAGCCCGGATTCCTTGGAAATCCCGGCCCCGGTCAAAATCACGATGTTCCGCAAGGCGCGTGCGGACATAAAAACTCCCCGGTTCGGATAAGTAGCAAGAGTATCGTGAATTATGATAACACTCCGTTCCGTGAAGATCATGCGTAAATCCGGCCCCCCTTGTAGCGGCGCGCCATGAAGATCGTAGTCCTCGGCGGCGGTATCACCGGCATCGCCTGCGCCCATGCCCTGATCGACGACGGTCACGACGTCACGGTGGTCGAGCGGCGCGACGCGCCCGCGATGGAGACAAGCTTCGCCAACGCGGGCCAGCTTTCGTTCGGGTTCGCGAGCCCGTGGGCCGCGCCCGGCATCCCGATGCGAGCCTTGTTATGGACGCTCAAAAAAGATGCGCCGTTGATCCTGCGCGCCCGGTTCGACCCCGCGCTATGGTCGTGGCTGTACAAATTCGCACACAACTGCTCGCCCGCCGATTACCGGCGCAACAAGAAAAGACTCCTCAAGCTCGCGCAATACAGCCAACGCTGCCTACACGATATCCTGCGCGATACGCCGATCGCGTTCGATCATCAGACGCGCGGCATTCTCGATCTCTACCGGGACGAAGCCGCGCTCGAAAAAGCCCGCACTGATCAACAGGTGCTCGAAGGCTTCGGCATCGAAAGCCGGGTGCTCGATCGCGACGCCTGCCTGGCGGTCGAACCGGCGCTCGCCTCGGCGCGCGCTAACATCGCGGGCGCCTTGCACATCACCCGCGACGAAACCGGCGATTGCCGGATGTTCGCGGGCGCCCTGGCCGAGCGCGTGAAACAAAACGGTCGCGCGGCGTTTCGGTTCAAAACCGCGGTCGCGCGACTCGTCGCGGCCGGCGGGCGCATCGAGCGGATCGAGACGGACCGGGGCGACATCGTGGGCGACGCCTACGTGGTCGCGCTCGGCAGTTATTCCCCGGCGCTCCTGAAACCTTTGGGAATCGCCCTGCCGGTCTACCCCGTGAAAGGCTATTCGGCGACGGTGCCGATCACGAACGACCGCGCCGCCCCCCTCGGCACGCTCACCGACGAAGCGCGCAAGGTCGCCATGACCCGGCTCGGCGGGCGCCTGCGCATCGCCGGGTTCGCCGAGCTTGCCGGGCACGACCTGACGATCCCCGCGCGCCGCGTCGCCGCTCTCGTCAAGGTCGCCGAGTCCTGGTTTCCGGCGGCGGCCGATTACGGCGATTGCGAGTCCTGGACCGGGCTGCGGCCCATGACCCCAGACGGCGCGCCCGCCATCGGCCCGACCCGCTACGACAATCTTTTCCTCAATACCGGGCACGGCACCCTGGGCTGGACGCTCTCGTGCGCCAGCGCGCGCATCGTCGCCGATCTGATCGCGGGCCGCCGCCCCGCCATCGACATCGGCGATCTGAGCCCGGCGCGCTTTCAACCCTACGTGAGGACCACGACCAACCGACCGCCCATCACGACGCCCGCCACGACATACAACACGGTGCCCAACATGGCATCCGACACGGCGCCCGCCACGACATCCGACACGGCGCCCATTCGAATCCTGTTCGTTTGCCTGGGCAACATCTGCCGCTCGCCGAGCGCCGAGGGCGTGTTCCGGGCCTTGGCGGATCGCGCGGGGCTCGGCGAGCGCCTCGAGATCGAGTCGGCCGGGACATCGGCCTACAACCTGAACCAACCGCCCGATTCGCGCGCGCAAGCGGCGGCGCGCAAGCGCGGCATCGATCTCTCGGGCTTGCGCGCCCGCCAAGCCGTCAAGGAGGACTTCACGCGCTTCGATTACATCCTGGCGATGGACGCCAACAATTACAGGAAACTGTCCCGGCTATGCCCGCCGGGGCAGGAACATCGCTTGGGGCTGTTCCTCGACTTTGCGCCCGACGCGGGTCGGCGCGATATTCCCGATCCTTACCGGGGCGATGCGAACGGTTTCGAGGCGGTGCTCGATCTCATCGAGCGCGCGGCGGACGGCCTGCTCGCCCATATCCGCGCACGCCATTCCCTGTGACGGCTAGACCGCCTCGATAAACCTTTACGCGTCGGCCATGATCGTCGCGTACAGCGGGTACTCGACCAAGGATTCGTAAACGGATCCTTCGCGGCCGAGATGACTGCGAAACAGCGTGAAGCGATCCACCGTGAACGGGCCCACGTGAAGCGTATTGTGGTTTTCCAGAAACATGCCGATCCGTTCGTTCGAGGACCCGTTCTTGAAGCGCGCCAGCGTGACATGCGGTTTGAACTTGCGCCGCTCGGGCTCGAAACCGGTGCGCACGACCGCGGATTCGAGTTTCTCCTGCAGCCGCTTCAAAGCGCACGATTTCGAGACCTGGGTCCAAAGCGCGCGCACCTTGCCTTTCGTTTCGAAACAGCCGAGGCCCGAACATTCCAAATCGAACGACGGCAGAACGATATCCGCTAACGCCGAGTCGATATCCTCGGCCTGGCCGCGATCGACGTCACCGAGAAACCGCAGCGTCATGTGCAGGCTTTCCGGTTTCACCCAACGGGCGCCCGGCAAGCCGTACTGCACGGCGGCCAGGGCCAAGCGCACCTCGCGCGGAAGTGCCAGTCCAATGAACAAGCGCATGGAAAACACCTTCATTGCAGGGAAGGATTCGGTCGGTCGCGATGAATGGCATCGATCTGCTCGAGCGTTTTATTGCCGACACTATCGCTGGTACCGAAAGGCCCGCTCAAAGTAAAGGCTAAAGACGAAGGCCCGGATTTCGGCCCGGAATCGCGCGTAACCGCCCCCTCGGCCGACCGGTGGCCGCCGCCGCGCGGGCGCGGTTACCGCCGGATTCGGCATCGTGCCGGAAATTCTCGAAACCCGCCGGCCGGCCGGATCACACGAACAGGGCGATGACGCCCGTGTAGCCGTACAGCCGGTCGTTGGAGATTTCGCCGTTGGCGTAAAAGCCGATCAGGGGAAACTCGCCGAACACGTCGTGAATCATGGCGACCTCCCGGCCTTCCGCGCCGAACATGTCGGGCCCGCGCGCGATGCAGGAATAATAGACGCCGCCTTTCGGCGGCCCCGGCAAGCGGTCCTTGAGGCGCGTCAGCATTTGACGGAAGTCTTCCTTGGCGGTTTGCGGATCGCGGCGCACGAACATCACCCGCTCGCCCGGTTCGATCTCGCTGCCGACGGCGAGCCATCCCTGTGCCGGATCGATCCCGACCAGGCTGCGCACCAGATAATCGCCGGTATCGGAACCCTCGATCGGAAAGGCGGCATGAATGTATCCCGACACCCGGTTGAGATCGCGCGCTAGAACGTCGCCGATCTCCTCCTTGAACACGTCGAGCGCGCGCCGGCCGTCGATGCCGATGATGACGTTGTCGACGCAGTCCGAAACGATATGTCCTGACCCGATCGGGCTGCACCCTTGCGACAGGCCGGTCGCCACCTCGATATTCGAGGCGAACAGAACGCCCGACACGCCGCCGCCGGTCAACCGGTCCGCAATTTGATAATTCGAACGGCGCGACGCGCTCAAGCCGCCGACGAGAAAGCATCCGCTCGTTTGCGAAAACGTATCGATCAAGTCCGGGATGTTGGGATTGGTGCCGTCGGCATGAACGATTCCGAACACGGGCGATGCCCGCGCGATCCAGTCGCGCAACGCCGGCGGCAAGGTTTCCGCCTGCTCGCTCAAGGTCGAAACCATGCAATACGCGTCCTCGGGCAAGTCCATCGCCATGACCGCCATCGCCGGCCGGTCGAAATATTCGTGGCCGGTGGCGCTGATCCCGATGCCGACGGTGCCCGCCCAATGAACGATCCCGGTCTTCTTCGTCAGATACGTCAGGATGTTTTGAAAATCGTCCGCCAGATAATCGGTGACGTAGACGAACCCCAGAACGTTTTTCCCGAAGCCGCGTCCCAACCCATCGGCGCACGTTTGCGCCGCGTGCGCCCAGTCCTCGGCGGCGGTATGAGCGAGATTAAACATCGTCATGACACCAAAATACCATATCCGGCGCGTGGCGTCGGCCTTCGAACGAGAATGCCGAAATTCCGGGCCGTGCGGTCATTTCCCCAACGCGTCCTTTACATAGGGGAGGATGTTTTCGACGATGACCGCCACCCCCTCGGCGTTCGGATGCTTGGCGTCGTCCTGGTTCAAGGCGGGATTCGCCGCGACGCCTTCGAGGAAAAACGGATAGAAGGGCACGTCGTGCTTTTCCGCCACGGCCGGAAAGATCGCGGCGAAGGCATCCGCGTAGTCGCGGCCCATGTTGGGCGGCGCCTTCATGCCCGTCAACAAAACCTTGATGCCGCGCTCTTTGATGCGCGCGACGATTCGATCCAGATTTTTTTCGCTCAAGGCGGGATCGATACCGCGCAGCCCGTCGTTCGCGCCCAGCTCCACGATCACCAGATCCGGCTTTTCGCTCAAGGCCCAATCGAGGCGCGACAAGCCGCCCGAGGTGGTATCGCCGGAAACGCCGGCACCGACCACCCGGGCCGGCACGCCGCTTTTTTCGAGCGCCGCCTCGAGACGGGCGGGGAAGGCATCCCCGCGGTCGAGGCCGTAGCCCGCCGTCAGGCTGTCGCCGAGAACGGTAATGGTGAGCGATTCGGCGGCGGCGGGCACGCTAAATCCGATCCATGCGTTGACAATCAGCAAAAGCACCGCATATCGAAGACTTCCGTTATTCGCTCGTATCCGCATCATCATCCGATTCCATGGCCCAAACCGATACTCCCGACACTCCTGATACGCCCGCCGTCTCCCTCGAAAATGTCCGCCTCACGCTGACAAGCTCGGCCGGCGAGGTCAACATCCTTCGCGGGATCGATTGCCGCATCGGCGCCGGCGAGACCGTCGGCATCGTCGGCCCGTCGGGATCGGGCAAGACGAGCCTTCTCATGGTTATCGCCGGGTTGGAACAACCGACATCGGGCGCCGTCAGCGTCGCGGGGACCGTTTTCAACGGCCAAAGCGAAGACGCGCTGGCGCGCTTCCGCCGTGATCATATCGGGATCGTTTTTCAGAATTTCCACCTGGTGCCGACCATGACGGCGCTCGAGAACGTCGCCTTGCCGCTCGAGTTCGCCGGCGTGCCGGATGCGTTCGAACGCGCACGCGCCGGGTTGAGCGCCGTCGGTCTCGCCGGCCGCTTGAGCCACTATCCGGGGCAGCTTTCAGGCGGCGAACAGCAACGCGTCGCCATCGCGCGCGCGTTCGCGACCGAGCCCGCGATCCTGCTGGCCGACGAGCCCACGGGCAATCTCGACGGCGAAACCGGCCACGCGGTCATGGATACCCTGTTCGACCTGCACGCGCGCCATAACACGACCTTGGTGCTGATCACCCATGAACCCGACGTCGCGGAGCGCTGCTCGCGGGTGATCACCCTGACCGACGGACACATCACCGGCGATGCCGCGAAGAAACCGGAGTCCGCGCCGTGAGCGGATTCGCGCTCGCGACCCGTCTGGCGTGCCGGGAATTGCGCGCCGGCATCGCGGGGTTTCGAATTTTCATCGCGTGTCTCATCCTCGGCGTCACGGCCATCGCCGGCGTCGGCACGGTGAACGAGGCCATCGTCGCCGGCCTGGACGCGAACGCCCGCGTCATCCTCGGCGGCGACGTCGACTTGCGTCTGCAAAGCCGTCCCACCGGGCCCGAACACCTGGCCTATCTGAAGAGCAACAGCGCGGGCCTGTCGCGCGCCATCGACTTCCGCGCGATGGCGCAACATCCCGAGACCCGGGACCGCACGCTGATCGAACTCAAGGCCGTCGACGACGCCTACCCCTTGCTCGGCGCGGTGACGCTGTCGCCGGCGATGCCGCTCGATGACGCCCTGAAACGAAAGAACGGGGTTTGGGGCGCGGCCCTCGACGCCCGCGTGCTGGACAAGCTCGGACTCAAAATCGGCGACCGTATCCGGATCGGCGAGGCCACGGTCGTCGCGCGCGCCCGGCTCGAGATCGAGCCCGATCGGATCGCGAGCGTGTTCCGGTTCGCGCCGAGCCTCATGATTCACGATGCCGCCCTGCCCGAAACGAAATTGATCCAGCCCGGCAGCCAAGTGGATTATCACTATCGGGTCGTGCTCGGCGACGGCCGGACTCCCGCCGCCTGGATCGAGGCGTTGAAAAAGGAATTCCCGGACGCCGGGTGGCGTATTCGCGCCAAGGATAACGCCGCGCCCGGCGTGCGCCGGTTCATCGAACGCATGACGTTGTTCCTGACCTTCGTCAGCCTCGCGACGCTGTTGGTCGGCGGCATCGGCATCGGCAACGCGGTCCGCGGCTATCTCGACCGTAAAACGCCGGTGATCGCGACCCTGAAATGCATCGGCGCCTCGAGCGCGTTCGTGTTCAAGGTGTATTTCATCCAGATTCTGATCCTCGGCGCGCTGGCCATCCTGCTGGGGCTTCTGCTCGGCGCCGCCTTGCCGATCCTCGGCCTTACGGCGGTCGCGGACCTGCTGCCGATCCGTCCGTTGATCGCGTTCTATCCGGCGCCGCTCTACATCGCCGCCGCCTTCGGCGTCCTGACGACGGTGACGTTCACGGTGTGGCCCTTGGGCCGGGCACAAGAGATTCCGGCGGCACAGCTCTTTCGCGACCGGATCGACCCGGCCCGGGCCCGCCCGCGGCGTTCCGTCATGGCGGCCTTTGCCGTCTGCGCCGGTTTGTTGGCGGCCCTGACGATTGTCACCGCGTCCGACACGGGCTTCGCGCTTTGGTTCGTCGGCGGCACCATCGCGACCCTTGCCTTGTTACGGCTCGGCGCCGCGCTTTTGATGGCCGGCGCGAAGCGAACCAAACGGACCGGCGGCAATACCGGGCATGCGGCCTGGCGGCACGGCCTCGCCAACCTGTACCGGCCGGGCGCGGCGACGCCGAACATCGTAATGTCGCTCGGCGTCGGCTTGGCGGTGCTGGTCGCGATCGTTTCGATCGAGCAGAACCTGCGCCATCAGATCGACAGCCGCATCCCGGAACAGGCGCCCGCGTTCTTTTTCATCGACATTCAGTCCGACCAAATCGAGGCGTTTAAAAAAACCGTCGCATCCATTCCCGGCACCCGGACCCTCCGGCACGCCCCGACATTACGCGGACGGATCGTGGCCATCGACGGCACGCCCGTGGAGAAGGCCGCCATCGATTCGAGCGTCCGCTGGGCCGTCCGGGGCGACCGGGCGCTGACCTATGCCGCCGAACCGACGCCGGAGACGGAAATCGTCGACGGTTCCTGGTGGCCGAGCGATTACCGCGGCCCGCCGATCATTTCGTTCGACGCGCGGGTCGCCAAGGGGTTCGGCGTCGGCGTCGGCGATACCCTGACCTTCAACGTCCTCGGGCGCGAAATCACCGCCGAGATCGCCAGCCTGCGCGAAACCGACTGGCGATCCCTGCGGTTCGATTTCGCCGTCATCTTCGCCCCCGGCGCGCTCGAGGGCGCGCCGCACACCTATATCGCCGCGCTGCAGGCGCCGCCTCATTTGGAACAGACCATCGAACGGCGCATCGGCGACGGGTTCGCCAACGTCACCGCGATTCGCGTGCGCGACGCGCTCGACGCGGCGGCCCAACTGCTCGCGGGCATCGGCGCCGCGGTCCGGGGCGCCGCCAGCATCGCCCTGATCGCGGGCGCCTTGGTACTGGGCGGCATTATCGCGGCCGGGCACGAACGCCGGATTTACGATGCGGTCATCTTCAAGGTGCTCGGGGCGCGCCGGCTCGACACCCTGAAGGCGTTTCTGGTCGAATACGGGATCCTGGGTCTCTGCACCGGCACGATCGCGGCCCTCGTCGGCACCCTGACGGCGTGGGGGATCGTGGTTTATCTGATGCGGATGAGCTGGGCCTTTTTCCCCAACGGCGCCCTCGCCGTGCTGGCGATCTGCCTGGCGCTGACCCTGATTTTAGGGTTCGCCGGCACCTGGCGCGCGCTCGGCGCCAAGGCCGCGCCCTATCTGCGCAACGAGTGACGGTTGCATTAAATTTTCTCCATCTTCCGAACGGTTTTGAATTACCATGAAAAATCAGGCTATTATGGATGATGCTTTGGGGAGACGGCGGAGCGGTTCCGCCGGGATGTATTGATTTTGCCGCCAATCGTGCCATATTAGCGCCGTAGGTTTTCTCCCGTTTACAAGAGGTTAGGAGATGTCATTGGAACCCAATAACAGGTTTGGTATCCGCACCGATTCAATGAGTCCGGCGCAAGCGCGCGCGGCCGGTATCGATGTCGGCCTGCGCCAGTACATGCTGCAGGTCTACAACTACATGGCCTCGGGACTGGCGCTGACCGGCATCGTCGCGTATCTGGTCGCATCCTCGGAAGCCATGACCAAGGCGATCTTCGGCACGCCTCTGTTCTGGGTCGTGGCCCTGGCGCCGCTCGCCCTGGTGTTCTTCCTGAGCTTTCGCATCCAGCACATGAAGGCCTCGACCGCGCAAGCCGTGTTCTGGATATTCTCGGTCCTGATGGGGCTGTCGATGGCGTCGATCTTCCTGCAATTCACCGGCACCTCGATCGCGCGGGTGTTCTTCATCGCCGCCGGCACCTTCGCGGGCATGAGCCTGTACGGCTACACCACCAAGCGCGATCTCTCCGGTTGGGGCTCGTTCTTGTTCATGGGCCTGATCGGCGTCATCATCGCCAGCATCGTGAACATTTTCCTCCAAAGCTCGGCGATGCAGTTCGTGATCTCGGTGATCGGCGTCCTGGTGTTCGTCGGCCTGACCGCCTACGACACCCAGAAGATCAAGGCGATGTACCTCCAATCCGACGGAAGCGAGACCTATACCAAGAAAGCCATCATGGGCGCCGTGACCCTCTATCTCGACTTCATCAACCTGTTCATCATGATGCTGCATCTGTTCGGCGATCGCCGCTAGATCGAGCCGCATCCGACATCGAAACGCCGCCCGGGGAAACCCGGGCGGTTTTGTTTCGGCCCCGAAAAATCAGAATCCGGAACGGATTTAGAAGAAGGTCTCGCGCAGTCGGTCCATCGCGGCGTTGAGCTGGCTCATCCGCTGATGGCTGCCGTACGGGCTGTCGGGATGATGGATCGACGCCAGCATCCGGAACCGTGTCTTCAAGGTCCGGCCGTCCGGCGCATATCCCGGCGCGAAGCCGAGCACATGCAACGCCTCGTCGCGGGTCCGGATTCCGTCCGGCAGCGGATCGAACGACAGGGCCGAAACGATCGTGCGCAGGCGCTCGAGTTCGGCCTCGGCCATCCCGACCGTTTCCGGGGCCGGCTTGGTATCGGGCATGGCCTTTTCCAGATAGAGATCGAGCTCGCCCCGGTCCATCGCCAGCGCCATCGCAAGCGCGCGCCGGATTGTTGCGGCATCGACCCCCGGGCTCATGCGCACCTGCAAGCGCGGTTTGCGCCGCCAAATCCGCCCCTTGGACGAGCCCGACTTCAGAATCACGGTCTCGCGGTCCTCGATTTTCGGTTCGCCCGGATCGGGGTATTGCGCGATCGTCTCGCCGGGCACCATCAACAGCACCGAGCGCGCCAGATCGCCGACGTTGACGCGCCGCCGCGCCGCCAGCTTCTCGATCCGGTCCCGAAACGATGTCGAACAGGTGATCGTGTAGGAATGCTTTTTTGTCGTGCCGCTCACGGCCGAGTCGCCCTCTTCGCCGGTTATCCTGCCCGTTGCGTCCTCTCAGCCTAGCTGAAAATCCTTAATGAAATGCTATATCCGCCGCGCCGGTCGGTTCCGAGGAGCCGCTGAAAATCCGCTGAAAATCCGACAAAACCGGGGGTCCGTCAGATCGAGTAATCCGGATCCTTCGGCGTCACCTTGGCTTCGCCGAAGCGAATGGTGGGGCCGCCCCCGGCGCGGATTTCCTCCTTCGTGCCGAGAGGCCGGTTCTTGCCGGTGATTTCGGTGGCGTACGGGCCGACGATCAGATTCGCCGCGGCGTCGGCCTCGGCGATTTCGAGCGCGGCGACCGTCTCAGCGCCGACAAACACCGTGGCGCTTTGCGCCCGGGTCGTCCAACTCGCCTGATCGCCGTTCAAAACCAAGTAAACCACGCGGCCGTCACCGAGCCGGTTCGCGGTCACCACCTTGAACGTTTCATCGTATGCTTCCGTGGCGTCTTCGCCGGTTTCGCCGTTCTCGCTCATCGAAAATCCGTTATCCCCGTTTTGCCGGTCCCGTGTTCCCTTGACGTGCGGCCGTTTCCCTAAAATGTGCCCTGCCGGTCCGTTTGAAAAGAGCAAAGCGTCCTGAACGCGCATAAAACTATCGCCCGAGGATGCCTGAAGGTGCTATTTAAGGCATCGTTTAAGGCATAACCGCCCGTTTTTCTCACCTGATTACGGCCTCTCATGACCGCAGCCCCCGCACAAACCGTGAGTTTCTGGCGCGCCCAAGGGCCGATTTTCACGGTCGCCATGGGCCACGGCACGCTGCACTGGGTCACCTCGATTCTCTTTATTCTGCTGCCCTACATCAAAAACGATCTGGGGCTCAGCTACACCCAGGCCGGCATGCTGATCACGGTCTTTCATATCTGTGCGGCGATCGCGAACATTCCGAGCGGCCCGATGGCCGACATCATCGGCCGGCGGGTCCTGATCATGGCGGGCTCGCTGGCCTTGTGCGGCGGCGCCCTGGTCCTGACGGGGTACGCCGACAGCTATCTGATGATCGGCATCCTCATCGGCGTGATCGGCGCGACCAGCATGTCCTGGCATCCGCCGGCCATGTCGTACCTCTCGATCCGCTACCCCGATCGGCGCGGTTTCGCGGTTTCGATGCACGGCGTCGGGTCCAGTATTGCGCAAGCGACCGGCCCGGCGGTCGCGGGCGCCATGATGTCCACGTCGGCGGCCGTGCCGTTCCTGGCGCTGTCGCTGAGTTGGCGCGAGACCGCCGTCATCAACGGCTTGGTGCCGCTCGCCATCGGCGTCTTGATGTTCGTGCTGCTCAAGCGCACGCAACGCGCGGCGACGGGCCGGAACACCCCGGCCAAAATGCGCGATTACGCCGAAGGGTTCAAAGGGCTTTTGAAATCGCGCGGTGTAATCATGCTGTGCGTGGTTTCGGGCTTTCGCAAAATGACCCAAGCCGGAATCTTCGTGTTCCTGCCGCTGTATCTCGCCGACATTCTCACGCTCGGCCCCTTGATGATCGGCACCACGCTCATGCTGATGCAGATCGCCGGCGGCGTCGCGGGCCCCGTCGGCGGCATCCTGTCGGACCGGATCGGACGGCGGCCGGTTACCATGACCTGCATGTGGGCGACGACGATCATCATCGTC
>JBBDTH010000093.1:0-6113 GCA_040904505.1 Rhodospirillales bacterium
GGGCCAAAGCAGCGATCCGACAACCCTGTGAATCGGCTCTACGTTATTGATATAGATCGGATTCACAGGATTTATCGGAACCAATGATGTTTCCGATAAATCCTGATCCGATCTAGCGCGGAAACCTTCTTTTTTGCGGGCGGATGCGATACGGTCGGCGCGCTCGATACCATCCCCCGGCACAGGCCCGACGAGAGAGATGATTTGACGATGGCGCACTTTGCCGGCACCCGGCTGTTCTGCATTCGCGGCGAGCGGGCCGTTTTTTCCGGTCTCGATTTCGCGCTCGAGGCGGGCCAGGCCCTGGTTCTTCAGGGGCCGAACGGCAGCGGCAAATCGAGCTTGCTGCGCATCATGGCCGGGTTGCTCCGGCCCGAGGCCGGCGGCCTGACATGGGACGGAGACCCGGTGCGCGACGACCCGGAAGCCCACGGTGCGCGGCTGCACTACCTGGGACACGGCAATGCCTTGAAACCGGCGTTAAGCGTCGCCGAAAATTTACGATTCTGGGCGGCGTTGCGGGGCGGTGCCGGCGTGCCCGGCGTCGCCTCGGCCCTGGAGCGTTTCGAGATCGCCCATCTCGCCGATCTGCCGGCCCGGTTCCTCTCGGCCGGGCAACGCCGGCGGTTGGCCTTGGCGCGGGTGTTGGCCGCGCCCGCGCCCTTGTGGCTGCTCGACGAACCGGCCAATGCGCTCGACGCCCGCGCGACCGCAATCCTGGCCGATGTCATCGGCGCGCATCGGGCCGGCGGCGGCATGGTCGTCCTGGCGACTCATGCGCGCGATGTGCCGGGCGACGTCAAAAGCCTCGACTTGGCGGACTATGCGGGGGAGCAAGCCGCGTGAGCCGTTTTCTGCTGGTCATCCGCCGCGAGCTGCGTCTCGCCCTGCGCCAGCGCCAGGACAGCTTGATGGTGGTGGCGTTTTTCGTGCTGGCCGTCGTCCTGTTTCCCTTCGGCGTCGGGCCCGAGCCCAATATCCTGGCGCGGATCGCGCCGGGGGTTATCTGGGTGGCGGCCTTACTGGCGGCGATGTTGGCCTTGGAGCGCTTGTTTCAGGCCGATTACGAGGACGGCAGCCTCGAGTTGCTCGCCCTCGCGCCGGCGCCGCTCGAGGTCATCGTCTTGGCCAAGGTCGCGGCGCATTGGTTGACCACGGGACTGCCGCTGATCGCCGCGGCGCCGGTCCTGGCGGTTCTGCTGGGAATGAACGCAGACGGAATCGGCGCCTTGATGATCGTCCTGTTGATCGGGACACCGTCGCTCAGCTTGATCGGGGCGATCGGGGCGGCCCTGATCCTGGGCGCGCGCCGGGGCGGCGTTTTGCTGTCATTATTGGTCTTGCCGCTTTATATACCTCTGCTCATCTTCGGGGTGAGCGCCGTCGATGCCGCGCTCGGCGGTTTTGCCGTTAAGCCGCATTTACTGATCATGGGCGGTTTTTTTCTGGCGGCGCTTGTTTTGTGCCCGTGGGCATCCGCCGCGGCGATCCGCCAGGCGTTGGAGTAGGCCGTGTTTCATAAGTTCGCCAACCCCACCCGGTTCCTGCGACTGAGCACCGCGTTGACTCCGTGGCTCGGGGGTCTCACCGTCGTGCTGCTGACGGTGGGGCTTTATTTTGGCCTGTTTCGTTCACCGCCGGATTATCAGCAGGGCGAGTCGGTGCGAATCATGTACGTTCATGTCCCGGCGGCCTGGATGGCGCTGTTCGCCTATTCCGTGATGGCGGCGATGAGCGCCGCGGCCTTGATCTGGCGGCATCCGGTGGCCGAGTTGATCGCGAAGTCGAGCGCGCCGATCGGCGCGTGTTTCACGTTTCTGGCGCTGGTCACCGGTTCGCTCTGGGGCAAGCCGATGTGGGGCGCCTGGTGGGTGTGGGATGCCCGGCTGACCTCGGTTTTGGTGTTGTTCTTTCTGTATCTCGGCTATATCGCGCTTTATAACGCCTTCGACGACCGGCGCCGGGGCGCGCGGGCGGCCTCGATTTTGGCGCTGGTCGGGTTCGTCAACATACCGATCATCAAGTTCTCGGTCGATTGGTGGAACACGCTCCATCAGCCGGCAAGCGTCATGCGCCTCGGCGGCCCGACCATCGACGCCGGCATGCTGACGCCGCTGTTGCTGATGGGGGGCGCTTACGCCGCGTATTATCTGTGGGTCTTGATGCTGCGCGTGCGCGGCGAGCTGACGGCCCAGAAGGTGCGTGTTTTACAAATGAAACGAGCCCGCCGGGAAGAATCGTGATGGCATGGGATAAATTTTTCGCGATGGGAAGCTATGCCGGTTTCGTCTGGCCGGCGCTCGGGTTGAGCGCGGCCGTTCTGATCGCGTTGTTGGTCGCGTCGCTGAAATTTCTGAAAAAACAAAAAGCCATGCTGGCGCGTTTGGAAGCCGACATGCCGAAACGGGATCGCGGAGCCGAATCGTGAAACGCAAGCATAAGCGCCTGACCTTCGTGCTGATCGCGTTGGCGCTGCTGGCGACGTCGGCTGCCCTGGTATTGACGGCGTTCGAGGAAAGCATCGTCTTCTTTCACAGCCCGAGCGACATCGTCGCCGAAAAAGTGCCGCTCGATCGGCGCTTGCGTTTGGGCGGGCTCGTCGAACAAGGCAGTGTCGTTAAAAAGCCCGATGCGGTCGTGACCTTTCGCATCACCGATACGGCGCATGCCGTTGCGGTAACCTACAAGGGCATCTTGCCCGATCTCTTCCGCGAGGGCCAAGGCGTGGTCGCCGAGGGCCGCTTGATCGACGGCGTGTTTACCGCCGACGAGGTTCTGGCCAAGCACGATGAAAACTACATGCCGCCGGAAGTCGCCGATGCGATCAAGAAAGCCGGGCAGTGGCGCGGAGAGGAGAAGCCGTGATCGCCGAAGCCGGTCATTTCGCGCTTACTTTGGCGCTATTTGTCGCCGCGGTGCAGGCGACGCTGCCGTTGGCGGGCGCCCAGCGGAACGATCCGGTTTGGATGGCGTTTGCGCGGCCCGCGGCCGTCGCGCAGTTTCTGCTCGTCGCCATCGCTTTCGGATGCCTGACGGCGGCGTTCGTGACGTCGGATTTTTCGGTCCTGGCCGTGGTGCGCAATTCCCATACGGCGAAGCCGTTGCTGTATAAAATTTCCGGCGTTTGGGGCAATCACGAAGGCTCATTGTTGTTGTGGGTGCTGATCATGGCGCTGTTCGGAGCCTTGGTCGCGGTGTTCGGCACCAACCTGCCGCCGGCCCTGCGGGCCCGCGCCTTGTCGGTACAGGCGATGATCGCCGTCGGGTTTTATTTGTTCATGCTGTTGACGTCGAACCCGTTCGAACGGGTCGTGCCGCCGCCCCAGAACGGCCAGGATCTGAACCCGCTGTTGCAGGACCCCGGGCTCGCGTTTCATCCGCCGATGCTTTACCTGGGCTACGTCGGGTTCTCGATGGCGTTTTCGTTCGCCATCGCCGCGCTGATCGAGGGCCGGGTCGATACCGCCTGGGCGCGCTGGGTACGGCCCTGGACCTTGCTGGCCTGGTGTTTTCTGACCGCCGGAATAGCGCTCGGCTCCTGGTGGGCGTATTACGAACTCGGTTGGGGCGGGTTTTGGTTTTGGGATCCGGTCGAGAACGCGTCGTTCCTGCCGTGGCTCGCCGGTACCGCGCTCCTTCATTCGGCGGTCGTGGTGGAAAAGCGCGAGGCGCTCAAGGGCTGGACCGTGTTCCTCGCCATCGTCACGTTCTCACTCAGCCTGCTCGGCACGTTCCTGGTGCGCTCGGGCGTGTTGACGTCCGTGCATGCTTTCGCGACCGATCCGTCGCGCGGGGTCTTCATTCTGATTTTGCTGGTCGTCGTGATCGGCGGTTCGCTGGCGCTATTCGCGTGGCGCGGCCCGAGCCTGAAGAGTCCGGTCTTGTTCCAGCCGATTTCCCGCGAAGGCGGTTTGCTGTTCAACAATCTGGTCATGACCACGGCGGCGGCGACCGTCCTGCTCGGCACGCTGTATCCGTTGATGCTCGAAGCCATGGGCGGGGGCAAGGTGTCGGTCGGCGCGCCGTTCTTCAACGCGACCTTCGTGCCCCTGATGATGCCGATGCTGATCGCGATGGCGGTCGGGCCGATGCTGACCTGGAAGCGCAGCGATCTCAAGCCCGCGCTCAATCGGCTGTGGATCGCGTTTGCGGCGACGGCCGCGGTCCTGTTGATCGTGTGGCGGCTGCAGGGCGGCGCGGCCCTGGGGCTTCTCGGCATCGCCGTCGCGACGTGGCTGTTCGCCGGAACGGTCGTGCAACTGGCCGAACGGGTTCGCCTGTTCGGCGTTCCCCTAAGGGAAAGCGCCCGGCGGCTCGTGCGCACGCCGCGCTCGGCGTGGGGGATGACGCTGGCCCATGCCGGCCTCGCCGTGACCATCGCGGGCATCACCGGGGCCGGCGTCTGGAAGGTCGAGAGCATTCAAACGATGAAACCCGGTGACACGGTCACGGTCGCGGACTATGCCTATACGTTCAAGGGCGTCGAGGACGTGCCGGGGCCCAACTACGACGCGGTGCGCGCGACCTTCGATGTCAATAGGAACGGCCGGTTCGTGACGACGCTCTATCCGGAAAAACGTCATTATCCGGTACAAAACCAGCCCACAACGGAAGCGGCGATCTATCCGACCTTGTGGGGCGATCTTTACGCCGTGATAGGCGATTCGGCGGGCCAGGACGGCGCCTTCGTCACCCGGCTCTACTTCAATCCGCTGGTCGGGTGGATGTGGGCGGGCGTCATGATCATGGTGCTGGGCGGCGCCGTCAGCTTGTCCGACCGGCGCTACCGGGTCGGCGCGCCGAAAGGCAGCCGGCGCCGGCTCGAAAGCGCCGCCTCGGCATAGATCGGATCATGATATATCGGAAACATCATTCGGTTCCGATATATCAAGTGAACTCGCTTCGGCGAAGCCAGGATGGTTGGCAATTAGCGATTCCGACGAACCATGACCGGCTCTAGCAAACCAGGATGCTTATGAAACGCGCTTTATTTTTCGTGCCGCTCGTCGTGTTTTTGGTGCTGTCGGTCTATTTCGCCATCGGCCTGACCCGCGATCCGCGAACGTTGCCGTCCGTTTTGGTCGACCAGCCGGTGCCGCCGCTCGACCTGCCCGCCATCGAGGGCCGCGACCGTGGGTTTACGACCGACGATCTCAAGGGCCAAGTCACGCTCGTGAACATTTTCGGCTCCTGGTGCGTCGCCTGCCGGGTCGAACATCCGTTCTTGATGCACCTGAAGGCGGATGAGAGAGTTCCGGTCTTCGGGATCGACTGGCGCGAGCAGAACCGTTCCGACGGCCCCGCTTGGCTGAAGCGTTTCGGCGATCCCTACACCCGCATCGGCGACGATCCGAACAGCAAGGCCGCAATTGCCTTCGGAGTCACGGGCGCGCCGGAAACCTTCGTCGTCGATCATCGGGGCATCATCCGCTACAAACATATCGGGCCGTTGAGCGAGGACATATGGCGCGACACGATTGCGCCGATCGTTGCCACCCTGCGCCGCGCGCAGGCGGAGGATGAGAAAAAACCATGAGGGTTACGAGCAAAGCAGTGTTCTTGGCCATGATGCTTTTGGCCGTTGCGTCGGGTGCCGGGGCCGTGAATCCGAGCGAGATCCTGAACGATCCCGCGTTGGAAAACCGTGCGCGCGAGATCAGCAAGCATCTGCGCTGCCTGGTTTGCCAGAACCAATCGATCGACGATTCGGACGCGGAGTTGGCGCGCGATCTTCGGGTTCTGGTGCGCGAACGCCTGCAGGCGGGCGACACCGACGATCAGGTGATCGGGTACGTCGTCTCCCGGTATGGCGATTTCGTGTTGCTTAAACCGCCGTTCAAGGCAAGCACCTATGTTTTATGGATCGGCCCGGGCGTCGTTTTCCTGGCGGGCGTGATCGCGCTGATTCTGTTTTTCCGCCGCCGTGCGCGGGCGGGCGCGACGCCGGCTCACCAGCCGCCGCCGTTGAGTCCGGAGGAAAAGACTAGGCTGCGGGCCCTGATGAAGGAGTCGGGCGACTGATGGCGCTATGGGCCGTGATCGGCGGATTGACCGCCCTCATTCTGGCGATCGTCCTGGTGCCGGTTTGGCGCGCCGATACCCGGCGCGAGTCG
>JBBDTH010000094.1:0-6050 GCA_040904505.1 Rhodospirillales bacterium
ATATCGGCGCGGCGATGGCCCAGGTTCTAAAAATCGCGGCGCGCGCGAAATTGAATATCCTAATTTCCGGCGGCACCGGCTCGGGCAAAACGACGTTGCTGAACGCGCTGTCGCGCATGATCGATCACGGTGAGCGCATCGTGACCATCGAGGACGCCGCCGAATTGCAACTGCAGCAACCGCATGTGGTGCGCCTCGAAACGAGGCCGCCGAATTTGGAAGGGGACGGCGAAATCACCCAGCGCGAATTGGTCAAGAACGCGCTGCGGATGCGCCCCGACCGCATCATTCTTGGTGAGATCCGCGCCGGCGAGGCGCTCGATATGCTCCAGGCCATGAACACGGGCCATGACGGCTCGATGTGCACCATTCACGCCAACCGACCGAGGGAATGTCTGACCAGGTTGGAGAACATGGTGGCCATGGCTGGCGTGAAGCTTCCCAACGAAGCGGTTCGAGCGCAGATCGCCGGCGCGGTCAATATGATCGTGCAGATCGCGCGCATGCGCGACGGTGTGCGGCGCATCACGTCCGTCACCGAAGTGGTCGGCATGGAAGGCGAGGTCGTCACCACCCAGGATTTGTTCACGTATGAGTTCAAGAGCGAGGACGCCAACGGCAAGCTGCTCGGCGAATTCCGCTCGACCGGCCTGCGCCCGCACTTTCTGCAACGGGCCGCTTACTTCGGTTTGGAACGCGCGCTCATGGAGGCCATGTCATGAGCGTGTTCGATCCGGTCACGATCGCGCTTTTTACCGGCGTGATGTTCGTTTTTGTCTGTATCGGCTTGGCGATGCACGCGATGGTCCTGAAGCCGCGTGCCTCGATCGAAGCGCGCGCCGCCGTGGTGGGGCGCCGGTTGCGCGATCTCGGTGTCGCGCGCCGGTCGGGGGATCGTTCCGAGTTGAGCGCGAAGCGTCTGGACGCGAGCCTAACACCGCTGCTTGATCGTCTCGTGATGCGGTTCCTGCCGCGCAAATTGATGCTGATAGACCGCTTGGCGCGCACGGGCCGCAATATTTCCGTCGGCACCTACGGGGCGATCAACGTGATCCTGTTCGGGTTGGTTTTTCTGGCGCTGTTCAAGGTGGCCGGATTTAGCGGGCTGTTGTCGCTGGCCGTCGGCGTGGTCGTCGGCCTCGGCGTGCCGCATAAATTCGTCGGCTGGCAGGCGGAGCGGCGGACCAAGGCCTTCAACGATATTTTCCCCGACGCCATCGATTTGATGGTGCGCGGCCTGCGCTCGGGCCTGCCGGTAACCGAGTCGCTGGCCTCCGTCGGCCAGGAGATGGCCGATCCGGTCGGGCGGGAATTCCGGCTGATCACGGACGCCATCAAGTTCGGCACGACCCTCGAGAAGGCCCTGTGGGACGCGTCCGACCGGCTCGGGATTCAGGAGTTCAAGTTTTTCGTCATCAGCCTGTCCGTGCAGAAGGAAACCGGCGGCAACCTGGGCGAAACCTTGGCCAATTTGTCGGATATCCTGCGCCGACGCCATCAGATGAAACTCAAGATCAAGGCGATGTCCTCGGAAGCGCGCGCGAGCGCGATGATCCTGGGATCGCTGCCGTTCATCATGTTCGGGATCATCTTTTTGCTGAACACCGATTACGCGATGGAGCTGTTCACCGACTCGCGCGGGCGCGCGATGCTGGTGGCGGTCCTGCTGATCATGGGCACGGGCATTCTGGTCATGCGCAAAATGGTGCGGTTCGAGATATGAGCGAGCTTTTTGAATTCCTGTCGTCGATCGACCCGGAGGTCCGCCTGGCCCTGAGCGCGGGCTTCGCCGCGCTGGTGACGGTGCTTGCGGTGTGGAACGCGCTGTTGGTGCGCGATCCCATGGCGGGGCGTTTGAAAACCCTGCGCAGCCATCGCGAAGCCATCCGTTCCGATCTGCTGGCGCCGCGCGGGCATCGGGCCCGCAAGCTTCTGGCCATGGGCGCCATGCACGGGTTCATCGATCGCTTGAATCTGTTGCGCTCGGCGCAGGCGGCGAAAACGTCAACGCGCTTGGCGCAAGCCGGCTGGCGGTCGAAAGACGCCTTGGTGACGTATTTCTTCTTGAAGATCAGTTTGCCGTTCGTCTTCGGCGGCCTGGCGTTGCTGTTCCTGTACGGCAGCCAGGCCATGACCGTGCCGCCGTTCGCGAAGGCGCCGATCGCGATGCTGGCCGTGATTATCGGGGCGTATTTACCGGAAGTCTTGATCGCCAATGCGGTGCAGAAGCGCCGAGCGCAATTGCAGAAGGGCCTGCCCGACGCGCTCGACCTGCTGGTGATCTGCGTCGAGGCCGGGTTGGGGCTCGATGCGGCCTTGAACCGGGTGGCGGACGAGATGGGGCGTTCCTATCCTGAAATCGCCGATGAGTTCGCGCTGACCGCCATCGAGCTCGGTTTTCTGAATGAACGCCGCCAGGCCTTGGTCAATCTGATGAAACGTGCCGACATTCCGTCGATCCGAGGCGTCGTGAACACGCTGATGCAAACGGAGAAATACGGCACGCCCCTGGCGCAATCCTTGCGGGTGCTGTCGTCGGAGTTTCGTTCCGAACGCATGATGAAGGCGGAAGAGAAGGCGGCGAAGCTGCCGGCGACGCTGACGGTGCCGTTGGTGGTGTTCATCATGCCGGCGTTGTTCGTGGTGTTGCTGGGACCCGCCGTGTTGCGGGCGATGGATGCGCTGTCGTCGCGGTTTTGATCGAGCTTTCGAGAGAAGTGCCGCGATAGAGATTGCCGAGTCGAGAGAGTGGGGTCCGACGGCTCGGCTGGGACACCGGGGGAAGGCCGAAAGGCCAAGCCCCCCGGTGCTTCCGTTTCGGATTCTTTCCATCAAGCGCGCCGGACCTGACGGCAGCCTGATTCCGAATAATGTGCGATTATTCTTTCGGCGCGGATTTGCCGCCGCCGAAGATCGCCGCCGCTTTTTCCTTGGAACTCATGGTTTGCAATCGGCGATAGAACGCCAGATTGTTTTGAATTTGATCCGGCGTAAGATCCTGCCGGGCGGTTTTTGCCGCGTTGTCCATATCGCCCAATAAACCGTACAGGAGCGAAAGATTAAGCCGATTGCGCGTCGTCGCGGCCGGGTCCTCGGCGAGTTTCTTCAAGGTCTGGAGCGCCTCGTCGATCGCGCCGCCGAATGCCAGCGACAGCGCCAAATTGTTGCGCAGCGACAGAGAATTCGGCGCGTTCTTGATGCCGTCCCGGTATGTTTTCTGAGCCTCTTCATGAAGGCCTTGCATGTCGAGCGAAACGCCCAATCCGTTGTAGGACGCCGCATCCTCCTTCTTGACGGTAATCGCCTCGCGGTACTGCTCGGCCGCGTCCTCGGCCCGTTCCAGGGCGATGAGCGTTTTGCCGTAGCCTTGGCGGGCGATAAGGTTCTGCGGCGCGACGACGGTCGCTTTCTTATAGGCCCGCGACGCCTCTTCGTAGTCACCGAGCGCGTAGTGGGTATCGCCGAGCTGAATCAACGGTTCCGGCCATTTGGGCTGGAGCCGGTGCGCCCTGACATAGAGGGAAAGGGCGCTGCGCAGATCGCCGCCCGCGCGCGTGGCATTGGCGACGCGGACGACCTGTTGAGCGCGGCCGTCCTGGATATCTTTTTGAATTTCCGCCTCGGACGGGACCGGGCCGCCGCAGGCCGGGAGCAGGACCGTCACGGCTATGGCCGCCCATGTTAAAAATGCTTTAAGATCAATGGTATAAATTGAAGCCCTCGGATAGGGTGTGATGGTCATCATTGTATGGTGGCCCCCAATCATTCAACCTATACTTACGTCAATACTTCAGGGATTTAAGGATAAAGATCGTGAAAAAAGAGTACCTTGAATTGACCGGCCTGATCGAACGGCTGCACCGGCGTTTTCTCGATGTTCTGCGCACCGAACTCAATCGCATGGGGATCAAGGATATCAACGGCGTGCAGGCGTTGCTTTTGGCGAATATCGGCGATGAGGAAATCGTCATCCGGGATTTGGTCGAGCGTGGTTACTATCAAGGGTCGAACGTATCATACAACATCAAGAAGCTGACCGATATGGGATACCTGGAGCAGGAGCGTTCCTCCCATGACCGGCGTTCCGTCCGGATTCAATTGACGAAAAAAGCTCTGACGGTGGTCGAAAAGATTCGCGACCTTGAAGAGAAAAACGCCGACGATCTCATCAAACATGACATCACCACGGAAGAAATCGAGGCGACCTGCCGGAATCTTCGGCGTCTCGAGCGGACGTGGGCCGATTATATCCACTACGGCGGCCGTTGATTCTCCTGATTTTTCTCCACGGCCGTATTGATTAAATCCCTCCGGTTTCGTAAAGACGGTCTGCTAAATCCAACGAGAGGGGAACATCTTCGTGTATCGCCTGACGGAAGATAAGGCGAAAGCGCGCTTGCGCGACTTCGGGCTGCCGGTTCCCGATGGCGTCGTCGCCGCGACGCCCGAGGAAGCAGCGGCTTTTGCCGAGAACCGACCGGGCGGGGTCGTCGTCAAGGCGCTTGTGCCGACCGGCCGGCGCGGCAAGGCCGGGGCCGTGAAATCGGCGGCAACGCCCAAGGAAACCGCCGACGCCGCGCGGGCCATTCTCGGGCAAACGGTTCACGGCTACCGGGTCGAGCAGGTCTATGTCGAGGCCAGGATACCGATTGCCGATGAATTTTATCTGTCATTCGCGATCGAACGTTTCCCGCCGCAGGTTCTGGTCAGCCGGGCCGGCGGCGTCGACATCGAAGAAACCCACCGCACCGATCCCGAGGCGATCATCGCCGCCGATATAGATCCCCTGAAAGGGCTCGATGAGGCGCAGGCGCAAGAGGTTTGGCGCCGGGCCGGGATCGGCGGGGACGTTCTCGCGGACCTGGGCCGCGTGACGTCCGAGCTTTTCCGATTCTACCAGGAGAACGACGGCGTTACGTTGGAAATCAATCCGCTCGCGGTGGATGCCGAGGGTCGGTTGTCTCTGGTCGGCGCCATGGTGTCGCTCGAAGATCCGATGTTTCTCGATCCGGACTCCGGCGGCATGGCGATGGCGGGCAGGCCGTTGACGGAACGCGAGCGCCGGGTCGCCGAGGCGAACAAGGCGATGCCGGGCGGCATGATGCGTTTTACCGAACTCGACGGCGATATCGGAATGTACGTCGGCGGCGGCGGCAGCAGCCTGTTGCAGCATGATCTGGTGCTGGCGGCGGGCGGGCGGCCTGCCAACCATACGGACTCCTCGACGACCAACGAGGACAAGGTTGCGGTGCTGATCGAGGCCATTCTCGATCATCCGAAGGTGAAAAGTCTTCTCGTCAGCTGGCATTTTCAGCAGATGGGCCGGATCGATCGGCGCGTCCTGCCGGTGGTTAAGGTGCTGAAGGAGCGCGGCATCGATCCGCGAAAATTCCCGGTTGTTTTGCATATGTTCGGCCCCGGCGAGAAGGAGGCCCGCGAGGTCTGCGCGACGCTGCCCGGCATGCATTATCTCGATCACGGTTCTCCCATCGAGGAAGGCGTCGAGTTGATCGTCAAGCTCACCAAGGAACTTGACCGCAAGGGGGCGGCGTCATGAGCATCCTGGTTAATGAGAAAACGCCCGTCGTCGTGCAGGGGATCACGGGGCGCCAGGGTCAGCTTCATACGGAGTATTCCCTGAAGTACGGCACCAACATCGTCGCCGGCGTGACGCCCGGGCGCGGCGGGGAAGAAGTCTGCGGCATCCCGGTCTATAACACCGTCCACGAGGCGGTCGATCAGCATGGCGCCGTCGCGTCCGTGTTTTACGTGCCGGCGAAAGCCGTCAAAACCGCTTTCGAGGAAGCCATCGACGCCGGGATCAAGCTGGTCGTCGGCACGTCCGAAGGCATCTCGCGCCAGAAGGCCGCGTATTTTCGCGCGCTCGCGCAAGCCAACGGCGCGCGCTTGATCGGATTCAACACCACCGGGATTATCTCGGCGGGCAAGTGCAAGCTCGGCGGCATCGGCGGCGAGGATTCCGATTACATTTACGTGCCGGGACGGATCGGCGTGTGCGTCGAGCGGATGGGTGGAGCCTGCGTCCCGTT
>JBBDTH010000095.1:0-6004 GCA_040904505.1 Rhodospirillales bacterium
TGAGTTCTTCCTGCAGCACGTCGTCCACGATGTTCACGCCGGATTCGAGCATGAACTCCATGCGTCCGTCTCGAATGCGGAATTGCCGTTTTAATTCCAGACGCCCTCGGACCTCACCCGCCGGCGCCACATAGCGCGCCGGGCCGATCTCATGGTCATAGAACATCGATGAGATCGGTGCACGCCAGTCGTAGACGAGGATTTTTCCTGCCGTTTCATCGCGACAATCGTGAATACCAACGTAAATCGCTTCGGCCTCAGTCTTGTCATCGTTGTCGCGGGAGAAGTCGAATCGCCCGAAATACGGCGACTGCCTCAGTTTCACGAGTTTCTGCTGTCGTTCCCGAAGCATCGCCGAAGATCGCATCGTCTGTTCGATCGCCTGTCGCACAGCGATCTTCTCGATGTGGTCCATATCTCGCCGCGCGTCCCACATGTAGGCATTGCGCTCTTTGATTTCCTGAGCGTACGTGTTCAAGCGCGTATCGATGTCACGCAAGTTATTCTGGATCATGTCCAGACAGACCGTTAGGCGGGCACGTTCTTCGTTCTCGGCAGAGTTCATCCTTGATCTGTTCGGTTGGTGGTTTGACGACATTCAGGCAACAAGACAATCGCTAGCACCGGCAGCGAGTTTAAAGATCGCCATCTGGCTCGCACCTCCAAGGGCTAGGTGAGACCCAGCAATATCGCGGCAAGTGACGTTGTATCCGTTGCGCGAAGCAACACCACGCACCCATCGCTGGAACTTCGCCCGATCCCATTCGAAGCGGTGGTCGGGATGGCGGAAGCGATGGATGGGCACACCCAGCAGCCGGTTGAATTCCGCATTCGGCGTCGTAATGATGATGGTGCCGGGACGCATCTTGGCGAATACCGCTCGTTCCAGGACCGACAGTCGGTGCGGATCGATGTGTTCGATCGTCTCGATCAGGACGGCACAGTCGAACCCTGCGAGCGAGGTCCCATCGTCCGTCATCGATGCGTGAATGAGATCGACCTGCGCCTTAGCCTCTCTCTCCAATGCCTCGAGGCGCCTGCGCAGGCGGCCAAGAGACTCGCGGCACAGATCTACGCCGACGATCCGCTCTATTTGCGGCTCAATCACCAGTCGGGTGAGGAGGTCGCCGACACCGCAGCCAAGATCGAGCACGGTGCTGGCACCGCTAGCGCACACGACTTTACGGGCGGCTTCTAGCCGCTGTTCGTGCAGCCAGGTAGTCATGCCGCACCGCCCTGTCCGATAGGCCGTTGCATCAGCACCACGTCCTTGATAGGCACGTCGCAGAACCAGCCGCGGGAGGCTGCGGGATGCCGCAGCGTCTCCTCGCGATAGAAGACAACGTGGGTCGGAACACCGAAGCCGTGAACAGATTCGACATGAGGTACTCGTCGCCGAGCTTGATTTCGAAGACATCGCCCACGCGCGACAGCTCGCGCCTCCCCCGGAGACCCCGCGCCCCAATCGGCGTGAGTCGATAGTCCAATCCCCGAATAACAAGCTCATGCAGCTCGCGAACTTCCTCCGGCAAGCTTGTCACAAGTCGACAGATTTGAATGATTTTCGACATAAAAAAAGATAATTGTGCAATTTTCGACTTTTATGAATGATTTTCAACCGATGGAGCTGCGTTTCGACCCGACGATGACCTTTTAGGATGCCCTTATCCCAAAGGGAAGCAGGCTCGCCGGGATACGCCTCTACAAAACAGGCATCCGAGTGTGGCAGGCTCATCGCCAGAAAGTGAATCTTGCGCTCCACCCCGCCGATTATCGCCAGGGCCCCGCCAAAATCAGCCTGCGCGTGGCCGGCCGGGTGCGCCAAGGGCACGAACACCTCACGCCGCGTGGCGTGAGAGTGCCAATATTGAAAATCCTATTATTAAGATTATGCCGACGCATTCGCATTTTAAGCTAAGCTTGTTAAGCTGATCGGCAAAGAAGAAATTTTATTGAAGACCAGAAGAAATTTAAGCGCTCTTGTATGCCGTTTCTGAGATAAATAATCCCAATACAATGAACGGGCGCGATTTAACAATGTTTCATGTTTGGATAAGTCTAGTCGTTTTTTCTCGGCTTCCTTGTCCTTATTCGGCAAATAACTGGCTAGAGTGTTCCCAAGGTTAACCTTGTCATTGCGTCGGTCAAGCTCGCCGAATACTTCGGCGACATTATCCGGGGTGTGCTCGAATCGTTGAAATTGTGTATCGAAACGCTGGTTGATTGCATCGATCACCGAACCAAAGTCACGAGTTATCATATCGAAGTCGGCTGTGACGAAACTATCCCGATAAGGCCAGCAGGATGAATAAAATGAAATATAGCCCTTCAGGGCATGCTTGGGGTTCAGTGCGGGATACTTGACCGTGAGCGATCGCACGACATCTTCCGGACGACGTATCAAAACGCAAGCAGGAATACTATAATCGACCGCCCGCTTTATCTGTGCAGCTACATGGAGATGATCGGCTGTACATACCGGCTTGTCCTGAGCAAGGCGAAACGCGTGTACCGCGAATGTATTTCCAGAGCGCGGGTATCCTTCGATTACGATGTCGGTCTCGCGATCAACGGCGCTTTGATGGGGCGAGCGTCCGCCATCGCGCCAAGTATGAAGGGGATAAAAAAGCGCCGGCCATTTTCCAAAGGCATAATGGAACACGCGATAGTAATAGCGACAGCGATCAACAACAACGGTGGTTCGTTCCCGAAAGGGTTCACCCACCCAACCTCGAAGCGAGCGCTTTTGCAATATCGAACAGATATTGAAATCAGAAGTGTTTGAGTGTTTCATGTCGTTCCAACTAATACTGGTTTAATGTTAACTAGAGGCATTTGGGTCATCATACTCGGCAAGCCTTCTATCTTCAAATAATGGCCCTCAAACTGCTCGCCCATATCGCAACGTATAACCCCATCCAATCTAGTTCATATAAAAAGTGTATAACAAAGTATGCTGACGGTCGGTTCTAAGTAGCAGAGATCGCATCCTCTTTGTAGTCTTGATTCGCCTGTCGTCGTTCAACGATACCGCCATCGTTTCGTGCGGATGACGTTGACCCCAGCGGTCTATTCGTTACACACAGAGTGAGAATCCGTTATGAAAAATAGACAAATTCTCGTCGGTTTTGCGGCTACCGGTCTTTTTTTCGCCGGTTTCGAGGCGGTCGCCGCGGAACTCGAATCCTCGCTCGCCGCGGCGGCCGGGGGACGCCTCGAATGGCTGCGGAAAAATCCCCGCGGGCGGAAAGCGATCCGCCTGTTCGCGCGCGGCGCGGCCGTGGTTTTGATATGTCTGCTTGCGCTCGAGGCGATGAGCGCCGCCGCCGTTCACTTGCGGCTCGTCCCCGCGCACATGCCCAACTACCGCTGGCCCAGCTTCAACCCTTTCTGGGCCGACACGCATGCCGCGTTCGGCGTCTGGCACGGCGCCCATTCCCGCTACACGCACGTGACCGACTGCTACAATCTCGAATACAAGGCGAACGGGCACGGCATGCGCGATCGCCCGCGTTCGCTCGACGCGGATCGGCCGCGCGTCGCCATGCTCGGCGATTCCTTCCTCGAAGGCTACGGGCTCGCGCGCGAGGACCGGGTTTCGGATCGTCTCGAAACCGAGACAGGCGTGCCGCATCTGAACTTCGGCACGTCGGGCAGCTTCGGCCCGACGCAGTATTTTCTGCAGTACCGGAGTCTGGTGAGCCGCTTCGATCATGCGGGCGTCATCGTGAACCTGCTGCCCGACAACGATTTCACCGACGACGACCCCGAGCATTGGCGCAAGGCAATTCGGGAACGCTACAGGCCCTATTTTTTCGAAACCGAGGCGCCGGGACGCTACCGGCTCGGTTATATGCACGAGAACAAGCTCGGCGAGTCCCGGCGGATCCGCCGCCAGGAATACATTCGCGGCACGCGCAACGTTCTTCGCAATTTTACGTACTCGGCGCGGGTCATCAATTACTTCCAGGGATGGGCCGAGTACGCGATCAAGACGGACGGTCGGTCCGTGTCCGGCACGGTGGGGCACTCGGGCTATTACGACTATACGCCCGACCAGGCGCGGCGCTTTCGTTACGTGCTGTCGCGCCTGATCGAGGAAAGCGAACCGCGCCCCGTTCTATTCGTCGTCATGCCGCGCCCGGTGGATATCGAACGATATCGCTCGGGCGAGCCGCCGCCGCTCGCAGGCTTGTTGAGCGCGATAACCCGGAACCGCCCGCACGTCGCCATTATCGATCTGCTCGAACCTTTTGCCCGTGCCGACGGCGCGGATCGGTTCTATAACGGATGCGACGGACATTGGTCGCCGGCGGGAGCGCGTTTCGCCTTCGAGACAATTCGTGCCGATCCGGTCTACAAGCGTTTTCTATCCACAATTAATCTTGTATACGTCCGATAAATTATTGCGATGGTTATGCTGCCGCAGCCGGATTCCTATAATCATGACTGACAACCATCCTTACCTATTTGGAAATTTTCCGGTTGGTTCTATAATCAAAAATTAAATACTTGATAGCGAGGTCGGTCGACATCGTCAAAAGGGCGGCGGCGGAGAAACTACGGTGGATTCCAATGATGTCGCCTCGGCTTGGCGACGGCGATAGTTCTTTCCTTCGGTATGTTGCCAGGCGAGGAGCCCGGGCAAGCTTTCGATCAACCTTCCAAGGCGCGTCATTAGCGAAACGGCCAACATGGCGTCCGACGGTATTCCGATCAATGCTCCGATTACGATATAACCGATCTCCTGCACGCCAATTCCAGCGGGCACGACGAAAGCAGCGCTGCGCAGGGCTACAGCGAGGCTGTTTAGCATGACCGCTTCTGCAAAACCGATCGGATAACCGATCAACCAGGCGACCACCCAGACCTCGGCAGCAATCACGATGTGCCTGGCAAGACGTAGGAGCGAAGACATTACGAGTATACCCGGTCGGCGATAGAGAGCGCGAACGGTAGCGTCCAGATCAGCGGCATTATCAACTAAAGAACGAAAAGAACCATTTGATAATCTTGTTATCGATTTTGCGAACATGCCGAAGGCGCCGGTCCACTGAACCACGACGAATCCTGCAATTCCTAAAGTGAGCAGGGTTGCACCGACGATGGCCACGAGCACCGTGGGTTCGTTAGCAGGCACCTTCGATATAAGAATTACGATGCCAATCACGGCCCATAATAGAACCGAGGTCGCTTGCACGGTCTTGTCTAGGACAACCGAAGCGGCGGCATCGATACTCTGGGTGCCGTGTAAAACAAGAATGCGTGCCTTGACGATCTCGCCGCCAACTGTCGCTACGGGAAGAAGGAAATTGACCGACGCGCCGATCCATGTGGCAAAAACAGTATCCTTGTAACGTGGGGATCGATTCGGCGTAAATAGCACCTGCAACGACGCCGATCTCAGGAGAAGATCGGGTGGAATGAACAAGGAGACAAGCAATATACCCCATCCCGCACCGGCTAGAATATCGATCAGATCCGCAACACCCTGCCATAAGACAAGAGCGATAACGATGGCAAGACCGGCTAGTAATCCGAGTTTCATTCGATGCATGAAGAAGGAGTCGTCAACAATTTTCTGGTTTATTGTGACAAGATATACGGCAGGACCGATTCGGCAGATTTGTCAAAATTGGGAGCCTTTCGAAGCATTTTAAAACTGTAATATTCGAGATTGAAGCGTTTTGATCGAATGACAATTGCATCATATGAGTTTATTTGTTCCTATTAAATTCTACTTCCTGCGCTTCAGCACGATATAGCACGTTCGAACCATTCTGATCGGGGTGTGATCAATACTAAGACTGAGGTGGTCCCAGAAAATCGGACGAGGGGTTAAGGTGTTGTCTAATTCCGGCTCTTCGGTCTTCGGTCAATCCACGCCTCGAACCTTTTTCGTGTCCAGTGCTGGGAACAGGGTTGTCTCCGAAGTCGTTTCCAGGGGGCCGTGTCGCGAAGTTGGTGGAAATTTGAAGGCGGCGTAATCTCCGGGTGACCAACA
>JBBDTH010000096.1:0-33367 GCA_040904505.1 Rhodospirillales bacterium
GATCTACGGCGTGCGGGACGTCGAGCGCGCCGGCACCATCGACGGCGTCGCGTTTTGCAAGATCAAACTCAAACGCGCCGGCGGAATCGATAATTTGAACGCCGCCATGACCCGATGCACCGAACTCGGCATGGGCGCCGTCGTCGGCGACGGGGTGGCGACCGAAATCGGCAACTGGATGGAAGCCTGCAGCGCCCGGCTAACCTCGACACTCGCCGGGGAAGGCAACGGCTTTCTCAAGTCCAGCGTCCGGCTGTTCGCCGATCCCTTGCCCTTCGAACGCGGCAACATCGTGCTCCGGAAAGGCTTTTGGCCGGCCATCGACCGCGAGGCCCTCGGTAAACATGCCCTCGAAACCGAGCGGTTCACCGCCCCGCGCGGTAGCGCCGGACGGGTCGCCCAATAAGCGGCGACGGGGCGATCAGGGCCACAGCACCCGCACCCCGTCCCAGAAGAAAAGTTTCGCCGCGATCAGAACGAGGGCTGCGTAAAAAATCTGCCGGAAGCGGACCTCGCTGATGACGCCGACGATCCTGCGCCCGATCCCGGCGCCTAAGAAGCTGGCCAGGGCCAACAAACCGATCAATACGGCGGTATCGACCTCGATCCTGTCGAGGATAAAAAGAAACAGCGGAATCTTGAGGCCGTTGACCACCGCCGACGCGACCGCCAGCAACGCGATGAATTCTTCCTTGCGAAGTTTCAGGGCGGCGAAAAAAGGCGCTTGTATCGCGCCGACGGCAACGATGTTCGACAGCAATCCGCTGATGACTCCCGCCCAGATCGCAAGACCTTTCGGGTTGCCTCCTTGAATTTTGAGTCTTTCGATGCCGACATAGAGGATCAAATAGAGGCCGATCGCCATCTTCAAGTATGGCTGGGCCTCCTTGGCCTCGATGAGATACAGCCATAAGAAAACGCTGATGCCGTAACAGGGCAGAAAAGCGACCAGGAACCACCAGAACAGCGGAAAGACGATATCCTTGCGGAAAAACCAAACCCGCGACACGGCGCTCGAGAACTGGACCGCACCGTATACCGGAATCAGCAAGGCGAAATCGAGCACCAGCGCCAACAGGGCGAACAGCGACAGACCGCCGCCGAATCCGACGATCGCGCTGATCACGGCCGTAACGGCCGCGCCCGCGAACAGAAACCCGATTGTGGTAACGCCAAGCCCCATAAGTTTACCCCGTAAAGATCGACCGATTGTCTACCGGCGTCGCCATAACGGCTAATACAATTAAAGATTAGCCCTATACTGTCGGGTTATCACACGCAGGCACACGCCATACCGGCGTTTAAATGCCTCACGCCGTCCTGAACGCTTATCGGGTGTGGACCGTCGCGCTCAGTTGGGAACTTCGAGATAATGAACGCTGAAAAGCCGGTCGGGATCGGTCCAAACCTGGATCGGCCGGAAGCCCGCGCCGAGCGCGAGGTTTTGAAATTCATCGATATCGTACTTATAGGAATTTTCCGTGTGGATGCCTTCCCCCGCGCGGAAATGAAATTCATGCCCCGCGATCCGTACGGTTCGATCGCGGCGGCTGATTAAATGCATTTCGACGCGGCCTTTCGCTTCATTGTAGAAGGCGAGGTGCTCAAAATCGTCCAGCACGAACGATCCGTTAAGTTCGTGGTTAATTCTGCGAAGAATATTCTTATTGAACGCCGCCGTCACGCCGGCCGAGTCGTTGTAAGCCGCGTTGAGAATCCTGTCGTCTTTCTTGAGATCGAGACCGATCACCATGCCGCCGCCCGCAGCCACGACATGCGCGGCATTGGCGAGAAATCCCGACGCCTGATCGGGATGGAAATTACCGAGGCTCGATCCCGGGAAAAACGCCACGGCCTTGCCGCCGTCGCCGTTTTCGACCGACGGCACATTGAACGGCTTCGTAAAATCCGTGCAAACCGCGTGCACCTCGAGATCCGGGCGCTCCATCGCCAGCGCCGCCGTCGCCTGCAACAGATGTTCACGCGAAATATCGACCGCGACGAACGCCGCCGGCCGATCCAGCGCATCGAGCATGATGCGCATCTTATCGCTGGAGCCGGTGCCGTATTCAATCAAACGGCACTTCGGCCCGATGGCGTCGGCGATCTCCGCGGCACAGTCCAGCAACAAGGCTTTTTCCGTGCGGGTCGGATAATATTCCGGCAACTCGCAAATTTCATTGAACAGATCAGACCCATGCTGATCGTAAAAATACTTGCAGGGCAAGGTCTTAGGGGTTCGATCGAGGCCGGCGAGAACGTCGGACAAAAAATCATCCGACTCCGGCGCGAAATCGTCAAAAGATGCAAGAGCAGCGTAAGCAACCATTGAAATGTCTATACGGGTAAAGGGCTATCCGGGTTTTTATCGGTCGTTCGATGCCGATAATACCGGCAGTAAGTCCCGTTTCCTTGCCTCCTGTCAAAAACTCGCCTTTGAAGTCTCCTTCAAAGGCGTCGCTACATTAACGGCCCCCGCCGGCTATGTCCACGAAAGCTGCTTGTTTTTACGGGGGTTATAGAACGGACCTCATAAAACCGTAACTTATTCCACTTTCCCTAACTATTTACCGCCGATCATCGGACACAAATCACGATCCGATCTAGGGTTTCATAGGTTATCTTTTCAAGATGTCCCCTTGCTCCAGCCGCGCCATATAATCGCGCAGCGCCTGCTTCACTTTCGGCGCGAGAACGTACAGGCCCGAAATATTCACCAGCGCCATCGCGAAAATCATGGCATCGGAAAAATCGACGACGGAAGACAAATTCATCGTGGAACCGAGCACGATGAACAGGCAAAAGATCGCTTTATAGGCAATTTCCGCGTTTCGGGTTTCGCCGAACAGATAGGTCCAGGCCTTGGTGCCGTAATACGACCAGGAAATCATCGTGGAATAAGCGAAGAGAATCACCGCCAGCGTGAGGACATACCGGAACCAGGGGAACGCGCTTGAAAAAGCCTTGGATGTCAGCTCGACGCCGCTCATGCCGGCCGTGTCGACATACATCCCGGTGATGACGATCACCAAGGCGGTCATCGTGCAGATCACGACCGTATCGATGAAAGGTTCGAGCAGGGACACAAATCCCTCGGTCACGGGCTCCTTGGTCCGCACCGCGGCGTGCGCGATCGGCGCGGTACCGACCCCGGCTTCGTTCGAAAACGCCGCCCGGCGAAAGCCCTGCACCAACACGCCGATAAAGCCACCGGCCACCCCTTCCGGCGAAAACGCGCCGGTGAAAATGGCGGCGACGGCGCCCGGCACCTTCTCGTAATTCATCAGGATGATCGTAAGCGCCGCGAAAATGTAGATGATCGCCATGAACGGCACCAGTTTCCCGGTTACCCGGGCGATACTCTTGATCCCGCCGATGATCACGATGGCGACCAGAAAGGCCAGCACCAGGCCGAACAGCCACCCTTTGTCGGCTAAAATGCTCGTCGCGCCGCCGGTCACGTTGACGACCTGCTGAAACGCCTGGTTGGACTGAAACATGTTGCCCGCGCCGAGCGCGCCGATGATGCACATCACGGCAAACGCGAACGCGAGCACGCGGCCCAGGCCCGGCATGTTTTTTTCCGCGAACCCCCGGCTGATGTAATACATCGGTCCGCCCGAAACGGTGCCGTTCGGGTTTTCCTTGCGATACATGACGGCCAAGGTGCACTCGACGAACTTGGACGACATGCCGAGAAACCCGGCCAGGATCATCCAGAACGTCGCGCCCGGCCCGCCGACGGAAATCGCGATCGCGACGCCGGCGATGTTGCCGAGCCCCACGGTCCCCGACAACGCCGTCGCCAAGGCCTGAAAATGCGACACCTCGCCCGGGTCCTCGTCATTGTCGTAGCGCCCCCTGGTGAGGGTAATGGCATGGCGGAAACCGCGGATACTGATGAAGCCGAAATATACCGTGAAAAAAGCGGCGCCGACCACAAGCCACACCATGATCAACGGCACGCCTTCGATTGAATAGAAAATCAGCGCCGAAAAGGAATCCGCAATCGGCGCGATGGCCGCGTTGACGGCCCGGTCGATACCGTCCGTTTGCGCCAATGCCGGTAGAGAATAGATCGACGATACGAACGTGCAAAAAAATAAGGAAAACAAAACCCGGATGTATCTGAACAACCCGCCCCCCTTGAGATTGCTATAAAAGCCCGCCCATTGTCCGTGGTCCCGACAAAGGGTGTCAACCGGCGATCTTCCGGTTCCGCGCGGCCGAGCTCTTTGTTCTCGATGCGGTCGAACAGAACGAGCGCGAGTCGCTGAACCGGATTTTGAATGGGGTATTGCTCGGTGCCTTGGCGGTACTCCCGCACCTTCTCGATCAGGGTCGTGCGAAGATTGCCCGCCTTGCTATAGGCGTCCTTGTTCCAGGGTAACGGCGCCGCGGGGTGTTGCTTTTGTGACGCCATCGCTTTTTCCCTTCCCTAGCCGGCCGAGGCCTCGACGCGAGTGGTGAGTTCCTTGAACAGCGGATCGGGTATGGAAACCCCGTCGCGTTGCGCTTTCTCGCGCAAGGCCCAGCGGCGACTGCCGGGCAAGCGAACGCCGGGCTGTTCGACGATGGCCCGCACCATCACCTCCAGGCGTTCGAGATAATCGGGCGAAAATAGATCCGGTTTCAGCACCAGAAAGAACTGGCCGACCCGGGGCGGTACGCCCTTGGCATCGAAGAACGAACTTGCCTCGAAGCCGAAATGCGATCCGCTCAGGGCGGCGCACAGGATTTCGACCGCCATCACCAGCGCCGCGCCCTTGGCGTCGCCCATGGGCAGCAACGTCCCTTTCAGGGCCTCCTCGGCGTTCGTGATCGACTTACCGTGCGCATCGAGCGCCCAACCGGGTTCGATGGGCTTGCCTTCCTTGGCCGCCAGCATGATCTTGCCGCGCGCGACCTTGCTCATGGCGAAATCGACGACCAGCGGCGGTTCGTTCTTGCGGGGCGAAGCAAAAGCGATTGGATTGGTGCCGAACAACGCGCGCGAGCCGCCCCACGGCGCAATGGCCGCCGGGGTGTTGGCGAAGGCCAAACCGATCAAGTCCTGTTCGGCGAGATATTCGACATGATGGCCGACCACGCCGCAATGATGGGAATTGGCGACGCTCATCGCGACCACGCCGGTTTTCGCCACCCGCTCGACCGCGCGTTCCAAGCCGACCTTGATCGCCGGATAGGCGAACCCGTCCTTGGCGTCGACCCGCACCACCGCATCGGCGGGATGCGTGACCGCAGGCACCGCCAGGCCGTCGACCGTCTTGGTCTTTGCCTGATCCGCGTAATAGGTCACGCGCTGAAGTCCGTGCGAGGCCAACCCGTCGGCCTCGGCGGCCACCAAGGCATCGGCCACGACGGCGGCATTCTCCGGGGAGGTCTTCGATGCGATAAAAACCTTAACGGCCAGCTCGCGAAGCTCATCCAGCTTACAGATCGGCACGATTCCCCCTTGACCGATGCGTCCTGACGTTATTCGGCGGCTGTGTCAGTTAACAGCGTTTGGCCCGGCTTGACCCGTGTAAATTGCACAGGGTTGGTATCCACATCAAGCGCGCCTTCGACCATGCGCACACGGGTGTAATAAGACGTCTCGAGATCGCCCGCATCCGGGTGATCGGCATGATAGTGCGCGCCGCGGGAATTTTTACGGGCCTGCGCCGTTACCGCGATGGATTTGCTGACCAGAATAAGGTTCTTGAGATTCATCCAGTCGTGCCATGTCAGGTTATAGGCCAAGTTATCCTCGGCAACGCCGATGCCGTCCAACTCCGCATCGAGCGCATCCAAATTCTGCAAGGCGCGCGCCAAACTCGCGGTGTCGCGGATGATGCCGGCGTCCTCCCACATCACGTCGTAAAGTTTTTCCCGGATGGTTTCGAGATTTCCCGGCGGTTTCGACAGCGGATGACGGCATGCCGCGATCCCTTGTTCGATGGCGGCTTCGTCGGGTTCGTGAAACACGCCGTGGCTTTGCACCCACGGCGCAATCGAATCGCCCGCGATGCCGCCGAATACGGTCGAGTTCGCAACACCGTTGCCGCCGAGCCGGTTCGCGCCGTGCACGCCGCCCGAGTCCTCGCCGGCAACGAACATGCCGCTCAAAATGGTTTCGCACCGTTCGCCCATTTCGACTCCGCCCATCATGTAATGCGCGGTCGGCACCACTTCGACGATGCCCGCCGCCAGATCGAAGCCGTAATCGGCGCAGCGTTCCACCATGCCCTTGAAGTTCTTGCGCACCGCCGTCTCGTCGAGATGGCGCATGGTGATGTAGAGCCCGCCGTTGGGGCCGGTTTTGCCTTCGCGCATCTCGGTGAACATGGCGCGGCTGACGATATCGCGGGTCGCGCGTTCCTCGCGCTCGTCGTACTTGTGCATGAAGCGTTGCTCGGCGCCGTCCAGCAAATGCCCGCCGAACCCGCGCAGGCCTTCCTCGATGATGGTGCCGGTAATGCGGGTATCGGGCCCGGCGATCAAGCCGGTCGGATGGAACTGCACCATTTCCATGTCGCGCAACGGCAAGCCGGCACGCAGCGCCATCGCCATGCCGTCGCAGGTCTTGTCGCCGGACGGCGTGTGATACTTGTACATCGTCGGGCCGCCGCCGGTCGCCAGCAAGACCGACTTGGCCTGCACGAACACAAATTCGCCGGTGCGGATGTCGATCATCAACACGCCCGCGATGCTCTTGCCCGAGGCGGTTTTGATGAACGATACGGCGCGGTGATCCTCGAGCCGGTTGATCTTGCGCGCCCAAACCTGCTCGGCGAGCCGGTTGATGATCTCGATTCCGGTCAGGTCGCCCTTATGCACGGTGCGGTCGAAGGTTTGTCCGGCGAACGCTTTCTGATGGACCCGGCCGTCCTCGGCGCGGTCGAAAAAGCAGCCGAGCTCGTTTTCAAGCTCGCGGATGCGTTCCTGCGCGACCGTCACCAGTTTCCAGGCCAGTTCCTGATTGTTAAGCCACTTGCCGCCCTCGATCGTATCCATGAAATGCCGCTCTACGGAATCTTTGGGGTCAAGCGCCACGTTGTAGCCGCCCTGCACCATGCGGGTGCAACCGCATTTACCGAGCAATCCCTTGACCGCCACGGTGATGTGCAGATCGGGTGCCGCCTTATGGGCGTGCAAGGCGGCGAACAACCCGGCGCCGCCGCTGCCGAGGATCAGAACGTCGGTCTGCAGGCGCTTCACGCTTTCACCCCCATCGATGCCAAGGCCGCAGCGCGGCGATCCTCAGCGGAATGACGCACCGTGTCGTACAGGCTGCCGCCGTGGGAATCCATCGCCACCAGCAAGGGGCCGAAATCCTTAATGGCAAATCTCCAAAGACTTTCCGGGTTGAGATCGTCGAGATCGACGTCCTCGATGGCGGTGATCCAGGTGGTCTCGAGCGCCGCCGTGCCGCCGATGATGGCAAGATAGACCCCGCCCAAATCCCGGAACGCTTGTTTCGACTCCTCGCCGAGGCCGCCCTTGCCGATGACGATGCGCACGCCGTATTGCTCCATCAGCGGGCGCGAAAACCGCTCCATGCGCGAACTCGTCGTGGTGCCGATGCAGATCGGGCGGTAGCCCGCCGGGTACTCGTTCGAGACCGGCACCTTCTCGACGTTCGGCGCGGTGTGGATGACCGCATGCCCCGACAGATCGAAGCGCGTTTTGCGCCCCTTGTCGAACATGTGAATCTGGGTCGCGTCGCGAATGCCGAACAAGGTGTCCTGCAGGGTCACGTGATCGCCGATCCGGAGCTTGCGGATGTCTTCCTCGCTGCACGGCATATGAAGGACGATATCGGCCATATTAAAATCCCAACTCGATGCCTTTCGGCGTGAACGTGGCCGAGGCGCGGCGCGCCGAATGGCACTGAATGTTCACCGCGACCGGATTCATGGTGATGTGGGTCGCGGCGGTTTCGACATGCACGGCGAACGCGGTCGAGTCGCCGCCCAGCCCTTGCGGGCCGATCCCGAGGGAATTGACCGCCTTGCTGAGTTCTTGTTCGAGCTTGGCGCCTTCCGGATCGTCGCATGCGCTGCCCAAGGGCCGGGTCGCGGCGACCTTCGCCAAATGCATGCACAGATCCGACGTGCCGCCGACCCCGACACCGACGATGGTGGGCGGACAGACCCGACCGCCCGCTTCCAACACCCGGTCGATCACGAAGGTTTTCACCGCATCGACGCCTTCGGCGGGAATGCACATCTTCAAAAACGATCCGTTTTCCGAACCGCTGCCTTTCGGGATCATTTCGATGCGCAGCTCTTCGTCGCGGTCGGAGAAATCGATATTGATCACCGGCACGTGGCGACCGCACGATGTGTGTTCGTTCACGCGCGTGATCGGATGCACGACCGAAGATCGCAAGGGATGTTCCTTGGTGGCGCGCGCGCAGCCCCGCTCGATGGCATCTTTCAGGGCTTGGCCGTCGACGTCCACGTTGCTCCCGATGACGACGTTGTAGATCGGCATGCCGGTATCCTGACACAGCAGGTTCGTATTAGCCTCGGCCACGCCGATGTTTTGGATCATGGTGGCGAGCACGCTTTTGCCGGTCGCGTCGGTTTCCGTCTCGTCGAGGCGCTTGAAACCGGCCTTGATATCGTCCGGCAGCAGCTTCAAGGCCCGGATATAAAGGGCCTTCGCCGTTTCCTCGACCGTCGCAAGATCGACTTTCATCTTCAACTCCCGGGATTTTATTCCCATTTCGGTTAGATCATGTTCAGCAGCATCGCCAGCCCGACGGCGACGCTCAAGCCGAATACCAATGCAATTAGTGTCTTCTGCCAATCGCGCCAAGGGAGAAATTCGACCGCCAACAGGCGCAGGCCGCCCATCATATGTGCCGCCAGCAGGATCACGAGACCAATTTCGCTCGCTTTAACGAGCGGTGAATCGGCCCAGTGCAGAAACCGATCGAATTTCGCCTCTCCTTGAATGGCCAAGGACAGGGACCAGAAGTGCATCGGCAGAAACAAGGCAAGCAAAACGCCCGAAATCCGGTGCACGACGAAAGCCCAGTACGCGGAATGACGGCGGGCCGCGCCGAAAGGCCAAGCCGGACGTTTGATCCGATCCATCGCCCTACCCCGCAAAACCGTAAAGGCCGAATACGGCGCGCAGACCGCTCCAGGCCAGCATGACGCAGAGCAACGCCATCAAGCCGTCGATCGCGCCGAGACGCAACGGCGTGATCTCACGCAAAATCGCGCGCAGGCCGATGGGGGCGTGGATCGCGACGGCGAGAACGAACGTGACATAAAACGCGAGCCACGCGATATTACCTTGAATGCGGCCGATGATCTCGCGCGCGCTCAAACCGCCGTCCATTGCATGAATGATCGTGATCAGATGCACGATCACCGCGACGGCCAAAACCGCCGCCGTAATCCGCTGCGCGAGCCACAGCAATGTCTCGACCCGCACGCTCATAGCGTTCCCTTCAGAGCAGCCTTCACGGTCTCCCGCTTCAATCCGGCGATCGATGCCGTCGGATTGAGATGCTTGGGACAGCTCGCGACGCAACTTTGATGCGAATGGCAGGCATGGCAACCCGCATCGCCGGCAACCGCGCTCAAACGCGCTTCCTTACCGTTGTCACGCTCGTCGTTCATCAAGGTCCAGGCCCGGTTCAAGGCCGCCGGCCCCAAAAAATCCTTGTTCCAGGCGACGACGTCGCAGGCCGCATAGCACACGCCGCAGCCGATGCATTCGATGCCCGCCTCGGCATGTTTGCGTTCTTGCGAGCCCGGCTCGACGACGGCGAAGTCGTCATGGCGGGTCTTGGTCGGCTGGAAGGAACCGCCGGCACGACTCCACTTGTCGAAAAAGTCCGTCATATCGACGGCAAGGTCCTTGACGACCCGCAGGTTCCTGAGCGGCGCAATTTCAAGACGGCCCTGCTCCACCACGTTCTTGGCATGGCTGCGGCACGTCCAGCGCGGTTTGCCGTTGACGGTCATGGCACACGAGCCGCACATGCCGACCCGGCAGGCGAAACGGTAGCTCAACGTCGGATCGACGTGACGCTGGATGTAGGTCACGACGTCGAGAACGGTTTGATTGTCGCGGGCGGGAACGGTGTAGATTTGGAACCGACCGTCTTCGCCGCCCCGCCATACGGAGACTTCGAGCGTGTCTGCCATGGACCGCGCTTTTTTATCTAGGTCAAAACAGTCGGGCGCCCCCGCGAAACGAGGGCGCCCGGTGAAAGTCGTTTAAGCGCTGCGATACAGCTTGGTCATCACGAATTCGCGGTGCCCCAAGGTTTCCGCGGCCGTGAGACGGCCGTTACAGGTACGGATCACCATATCGATCAGCATGTCGCCGGCCTTATCGAAATCCATTTCGCGGCGCAGGATGCCCGACACGTCGACGTCGATGTGCTCGCGCATGGTCCGGGCCGTCATCGGATTGGCCGTCAGTTTGATGACCGGTTCGATGGGATTGCCGATCACGTTGCCCTGGCCCGTCGGGAACAGATGCACGACGAAGCCGGCCGCGCATTGCAGCGTGACGCACTCGGCCGCCGCGGACGACGAATCCATGAAATAGAGTCCCGGTCCCTTCGTCGGCGCTTCCGCCGGCTCCAAAACGTCGATGAACTTGGTATTTTTGCCGATCTTCTGGAGGTTGCCGAAGGCCTTTTCCTCGATCGTCGAAAGACCGCCCTCGATGTTGCCTTTGGTCGGCTGGCTTTCACTCAGATCGTTGGTCTTGTTGTCGTTGATGAAGTCGTTATAGGCGTTCCAGGTCTTCATGAACTTCGCGGCGGCCGCCTTGGACGCGGCGCGTGTCGCGCAGATCTCCTCGGCGCCCGTGATTTCGGACGTTTCCCCGAAACACGTGGTCGTGCCGAGGGGATCGACCTTATCGATGAAGTTGCCGACAGACGGGTTGGAGCCGAGACCCGATGTCGTGTCCGACTCGCCGCATTTGGTGGAAACCCAAAGCTCGTCGAAACCGACTTGCTCGCGTTGCAGCTCGGTCGCCCAATGGACGTATTCCTGAGCGGCGTAAGAAGCCCGCTTGATGGTATCGATATCGCCATGACGCTCGATAGCGAAGCCCTGCACCGGCTTGCCGGTCTTGGCGATGCCGTCGACGACGCGCTTGGTCCAGCCCGGCTCGATGCCGATCACGATTACGGCTGCGACGTTCGGATTGGCGCCCGTACCGATGATGGTGCGGAAATGCAATTCAAGATCTTCACCGAACTGCAGCCGGCCGTAGTGGTGCGGCAACGCGATCGTGCCTTTGATATTGTTTTCGACCGCCATGCACGCGGCATTGGAAAGATCGTCCAACGGCAGAATGGCGACGTGATTGCGAATACCGACCCGGCCGTTTTCACGGCGATAACCGAGGAACGACAATTTGCTGCTCTTCTTTGAGGATTTTTCCGCTTTCTTCGCCATCACTACCACCTTTTCGTCTTCAGATTGTGAACATGCACATGGTCGCCTTTTTTAGCGGCCTTGGTCATGCGTCCGATGTCGTGACCGTACTTGATGATCGTCTCATCGTTTTTCAGGTCCGACAGAGCAACTTTATGGCCAAGAGGAATATCCTTTAGGGCTTTGACCTTGATGGTCTTATTCCCTTCCATGACCCAACCGGTCAGGGTTTTCCCTTTTTGGGCATCCTCGACGACAATGACCCCAACATTATCGATGGCGTCATGCACAATGAAATCCGGTGCTGGCAACGGTTCCTCCTCTGGTTCGGAAACAGTATATTAGAAAAATCGAAAGCGGGCGCAAAGCTAGGCCCAGAGCCAAACCCTGTCAAGTCGCCCGCGCCGGCAAGGATCCGAATGCTGCACTTTAACCCTACCCGATCCGGAAACCGTTGCAAGCCGTAAACCCACCAATTCTCCTGTTGGTATACTGCATACCGCTATTGAGTTTGGCCGAGTTTTTCCATTACTGTAGAATTGTCTTAATTAAGAGTTTTGTTCGAGCTTAACGACAACAACAGGGAGACCATTATGAAGAACGCACTGAAAGCGACGGGCGTTGCCCTCGCCGTATTGGCTTGTATGGGGATGTCCGCTCCGGCGCATGCCGCCGAGACGATGCCGTCGAGCCTCAAGAAAATGATGAAAAAACCGGGCGACTTTCCGAAGCGGCCGTTGACGATGATCGTGCCTTACGGCGCGGGCGGCGGTTCCGGGCAAGTCGCCCGCGCCATGGTGCAAGCCGTGAGCGAAGTGACCAACGCGACCATCAAGCTCATTTACAAGACGGGCGGCTCGGGCATTGTCGGACTCAAATCCTACATGGCGCTGCCGGCCGACGGCTATAACCTCCTCGAACACATCGACGACGCCGCGTCGGCTTTCGCCTCCGGGCAATCGACCATCGATCCGGCGAAGGATTTGATCCCCTTGGTGACGTCGCAGATTACCTTCAGTCAAATCTATATCCGCTCCGATGAAAAACGGTTCACCGACTGGAAATCCTACGTAGCGTTCACCAAGAAACAAGGCGGCAAATCCACGATCGCGAACGTGTCGCGCGAAGGCTCCATGGAGCGGATCAACATGAAGAAGATCACCGATCACTTCGGCTTCAAGGTTCAGCAGATCAGCTTCGATAAAGCCGGCCCCCGTTACGGCGCACTCAAGGGCGGCCAGGTCGATGCCCTGTTCGAGCAACCCGGAGACGTTCGCGGCTTCTTGGATTCCGGCGACTTCAAGCCGATCCTGACGCTCCTGAAAGAACGCCCGGCGGCGTTCCCCAAGGTTGAGTCCATGACGGATGTCGGCCTCTCGTTCACCCCTTTGATGCGCTTCCGCGGTTTTTACGTCAATAAGAACACGCCGAAAGACCGGGTGAAATGGCTGCAATGGGCGTTCCAGAAAGCCTACTTCCAACCGAGCTACCAGAAGTTCAATAAATCAAAATTCATGGATCTGATTCCCAGCTTCCGGGACACCGAAGGCTCACGCAAGCTGATCGATGAAACCGTTCAAATCTATAAAGACGCCTACAAGGAAATGGGCCTCTTGAAAAAATAACGCGCTGCCGGTTTGACACCGACAAAACATGCCCCGGCGGGGAAACGCCTTCCCCGCCGGGATTTGCTGCCTAAGAGGGAAGCTTTTCGATGAGAAAACTCGTACCCGGTCAGTGGATCGAATTTTCGTTCTGGTTCGTCTTTACCGGCATCGCCTTTGCCCTGACGTTCGACTTCGACCGCGAAATCGATATGTATCGATACGGCGCCGCCGGCTGGCCGCGGGTCGTGATCGTCATCGTGTTTCTCGCTGCACTCGGGCAACTCCTGCAATCCCTCTTCCAAAAAGAAACCGATACGTCTCAAAGCAGCGCTTCGGCGATCGCGGAAGAGCGCCACGATCCGATCGGCCCGCAGATGTGGCTCATCATGCTGACTCCCGTGGCATATGCGTTGTTCATCGAAGAACTGGGATATTACGTCCTGACCCCGATTTTCCTGATTGCGTATCTCTACCTGACCGGCGAGCGCCGCCTGAAATGGCTGCTGGGCGTTTCATTGGGTATTTTCCTCGTTCTCACGATCCTCTTTACGAAGTTCCTGTACGTCGGCCTGCCGACCGGCAACGTGCCCGGCTTTTACGACTTCGGCTCGTGGATCGTGCAAATCCTGCAATAATCTCGGCCCACAACCAGGGAAACGACGGATCATGGCGGAATTCATTCAAGGCACGATGACGCTTTTCAGCGATCTGACCAGCGTCATGATCTTTGTGGGCGGGTTGTTGGGCGGCATGTTGTTCGGCGCCATCCCGGGCGTCAGCATGCTGACTCTGGGCGCGATCATTCTTCCATTCACCGGTTCGATGGCGCCGGCCGACGCCATCATGCTGTATTCGGTGATTTACTGCTCCGGCGTGTTCGGCGGCGCGATCACGGCCATTCTGTTCAACATTCCCGGTGCGCCCGAAAACGCCCCGACGGCATTCGACGGCTACCCCATGACGCAAAAGGGCCTAGCCGGCAAAGCGGTCGGCGCGGCCGTGTTGTGCTCCGCCCTCGGCGGTTTGGCCTCGGCCATTTTGATGATGTCGGCAACGCCCATCATCGCGAACTGGGCGATTTCCGCCTTCGGCCCGCCTGAAATCTTCGCGCTCGTATTCTTCGGCATCGCCGTCGCCTCTTCGGTCGGTTCGGCGACGATTTGGAAAGGTTGGCTGTCTGTCGGCCTCGGCCTGATGATCGCCATGGTCGGGCTCGATCCCGTCGCCGGACTCGAACGCTATAATTTCGGCTCCACCTATCTGATGGCCGGCATTCATTTCATTCCAACCATCCTCGGATTCTTCGCCGTTTCGGAAGTTTTGATCCAGGCGGAAAAGCGCGCGGCGGGCACGTATAAGGCGCCCAAGGTCAATTTGGATTTTCCCAGTTTCGGCGAGTTCTGGAAACTGAAGATCGCCGTTCTGCGTTCCATGGTCATCGGCTTCTTCGCGGGCATTCTGCCCGGCATCGGCGCCACCCTGGCCGCCTTCATGGGCTACAACGAAGCCGTTCGCTGGTCGAAAACCCCGCACCTGTTCGGCAAGGGCCAGCTGGAAGGCGTCGTTTCTTCGGAAACCGCGAACAACGCGGCCACGGGTGCTGCCATGATCCCGCTGCTGGCCTTGGGATTGCCCGGCGGCGCATTGACCGCGATGATGATCGGCGTGTTCCAGATGCACAACATGGAACCGGGTCCGCTGGTCTTCATGAACAGCAAAGACCTCGTCTGGGTCGTGTTCTCGGCCATGTTCTTTGCCAACATCTCGATCCTGCTGTTGGGCTGGCTGCAAACCAAAACCGTCGTCCACCTGCTGCGTATCCCCTTTCATTTCCTGGCACCCGTCATCTTGCTGCTGGCGACCATCGGCGCTTATGCGGTCCGCAGCTTGGGAACCGACATCCTCATCATGTTCGCCGCCGGCATCATGGGCTTTTTCCTGCGCCGCTCCGGGTACTCGATCGCCGGGATCGTCCTCGGCCTCATTCTCGGCAAGATCGGCGAGCAAAACTTCGCCCAGGCCAGCCAAATGCTGCACTACGATATCATGGGGTGGACCGACCGGCCGATCGCCGTCGGACTCCTGATTTTCGGCGTTATCACGTTTCTGGCCCAGTTTTACCGGCTGGTGTTCGCCAAGAAACCGTCTTTCAGCATCGACGACTAGACCGTTTTGACGCACCGGCGGCGGATTGACCCTGCCGGGGATTCTTTGTAAACGAAGCAAAAGAAACTCACCTCACCCGGCCATCGACAGGATTCCGGGTCGTTAGTACCATAGTTGAAAACCACGAAACCCGGGGTTTCCGGGGGATATTTCCTATCGAGGGAGTCGACCGATGCCACACCCCGCAACCGTGAAACCGGCAGAACGAAACGACGCGGAAGCCGTTCAGGGGCTGATCGCCAAGGCCCGTGCCGCGATGGCGCAATTCACCAATGCCGATCAGGCCCGCGTCGACGAAGCCGTCACCGCGTTGTGCTGGTCGATCTACCGGCCCGAACACGCCAAGGAAGCAGCCGAGGCCGCCGTCGCCGATACGGGGCTCGGTAACGTCGCCGATAAGATCACCAAGAACCAACGCAAGAACTTCGGCACCCTGCGCGATCTGCTGCGGGTCAAAACCGTCGGCGTGATCGAGGAAATTCCGGAAAAAGGCCTGGTGAAATACGCCAAGCCCGTCGGCGTCGTCGGCGCCGTGGTGCCGTCCACGAACCCGAGCGCGACCCCCGTCAACAAGGCCATGATGGCGATCAAGGGCCGTAACGCAGTCATCATCGCGCCCTCACCGTCGGGCTATACCGCGACCGGTAAAACCGTCGACTGGATGCGCGCCGAGCTCGAAAAAATCGGCCTGCCCGCCGATCTCGTTCAAATCCTGCCCGCCCCGGTCACGAAGTCGCTCACCAACGCCCTGATGGCGGCAGTCGATCTCGTCGTCGTCACCGGCTCGCAGAACAACGTGCGCGGCGCATACAGCAGCGGCACCCCGGCCATCGGCGTCGGCGCCGGCAACGTACCGGTGATCATCGATTCAAGCGCGGATCTCGACGACGCCGCGCAAAAAATCATGCTGTCCAAATGCTTCGATAACTCGACGTCGTGTTCCTCGGAAAATTCCGTGACCATCGTCGCGGATGTCTATGACGATGCGATCAAGGCGCTCGAGAAAGTGGGCGGCTACCTTTGCAACGCCGAAGAAAAGCAACGGGTCGCCGAAAATCTTTGGGTCGACGGCAAGCTGAACCGCCATGTGCTCGCCAAGGACGCCGACATCTTCGCCGATGTCTGCGGTCTGCCGGAAGCCGCCAAAAAGGCGCGGTTCTTCATGGTTGAAGACGAAGGTGCCGGCAAAGCGCATCCGTTCTCCGGCGAGAAACTGTCACTGGCGTTGACGGTTTATAAGGCGCCGACCCTGGACGCCGCCATCGATCACGTGCAAAACGTGCTCGACTATCAGGGCATGGGCCATTCCGTCGGCATTCACACCAACGATCCCGCGAACGCCGAAAAACTCGCCGAAAAACTGAATGTCGTGCGCGTTCTCGTAAATCAGGCACACACGTTCGGTAACGGCGGCAGCTTCGATAACGGCCTGAACTTCACCCTGACCATGGGCTGCGGCACCTGGGCGGGCAATTCCATCAGCGATAACCTGAATTATCGCCATTTCATCAACATCACCCATCTCGTGAAAACCATTCCCGAGGACAAGCCGAGCGAGGAAGCGTTGTTCGGCCCGTACTGGGAAAAATACGGTCGATAAAAGCAACCGAAACCAGGGACAGTAAACCTTCATGAATTTCGAAGAATACGCGGCAAAACCCGTTCTGGCTGCGGCCGGGATCGCCGTGCCGCCGAGCCGGGTCGTCCTCACACCCGAGGACGCGGCCAAGGCCGCCGAAGCCATCGGCAAGGTCGTCGTGAAAGCCCAGGTGCCGACCGGCAAGCGCGGCAAGGCGGGCGGCATCAAACTGGCGAACACCCCCGAGGAAGCGTATGAAGCCGCCAAGGCCATCCTCGGCATGACCATCGGCGAACACACGGTCGAGAAACTCCTGGTCGAGGCGCAGGCGCCGATCGACCGCGAATTGTACGCCGCCGTGCTGAACGACTCCGAAACCCGCGGTCCCAGCGTCCTGTTTTCCACCCTGGGCGGCATGGACGTCGAGGAAGCCGCCGAGCAGGACCCGAACCAAGTGCGCCGCCGGCCCGTCGATATCCGCACGGGACTCGACAAGGCGGCCGCATCGGAAATGCTCGACGGCCTCGACCTCGGTAATCATGCCGATGCGGTGGCCGACATGCTGGTGAAGCTTTATGCCGCCTACCGTAAAAACGATGCCGAGCTCCTGGAAATCAATCCGCTCGTGATTACGAAAGACGGCGCCGTCATTGCGCTCGACTGCAAATTCACGATGGACGACTCGGGTCTCGTGCGCCAACCGGATCTCGCGCCCAACGGTACGCCCGACAAGCTCACGGCACTCGAGGAAAAAGGCAAAAGTTTGGGCCTGAAATACATCGAGCTCGACGGCGACGTCGGCGTGCTCGCCAACGGCGCCGGGCTGACCATGACGACCATGGACGTGGTCAAGCATCACGGCGGCGAACCGGCGAACTTCATGGAGATCGGCGGCGAAGCCTACACCAAGGGCAAGCCCGCGCTCGAACTCGTTTTATCCAACCCCAAGGTGAAAAGCCTGGTGATCAATTTCTGCGGCGCTTTTGCAAGGTGTGACGTGATGGCCGAGGGCATCATCGCCGCCTGGGAGGAATTGCGGCCGACCCTGCCGGTCTTTTTCTCGGTACACGGCACCGGCGACGAGGAAGCCCGCACGATGCTCAAGGATCGACTCGACATAACGCCCTATCCGACCATGGATCAGGCTTGCCAAGCCGCGGTCGAAGCCGCGAAAGGAGGCGCCCGATGATCGTGCGCAAACATGAACGGGTGATGATCCAAGGCATCACCGGCAAGCAAGGCACCTTCTGGACCGAACGGATGCAGGAGTACGGCACCAACATCGTCGGCGGTATCGTGCCGAAGAAAGGCGGGCAAACGCATTTGGGGGTTCCGGTGTTCAATACCGCCCAGGATGCCATGAAAGGCGTCGAGTTCGACGTCGCCGGGCTGTTCGTGCCGCCGCTCTACGCCAAGGCCGGCGCGTTGGACGCCATCGAAGCGGGCGTCAAGAAACTCGTGATCCTGACCGAGCACATCCCGGTGCAGGACGTGATGGAAATCGTCGCTGCCGCGAAGGACGCGGGCACGCAGATCATTGGCCCCAATACCACCGGCATCGCGACGCCGGGCGAATGCTTCGTCGGCTTCATGCCCGCGTTCAACCCGAACATCATGCGCCCCGGCACCGTCGGCGTGATCTCGCGCTCGGGCAGCCTCGGCACCCTGATCTGCCTCAACATCACCCAGGCCGGGCTCGGCCAATCCGCCTTCATCGGCATCGGCGGCGACCCCGTCATCGGCACCACCACGCGCGAAGCGCTCGAATGCCTGGACCGGGACGAAAACACCAAAGGCGTTTTCATCCTCGGCGAGATCGGCGGCACCATGGAAGAACACGCCGCCGAATACGCGGCGACGATGAAAAAGCCGGTGGTGTCCTTCATCGCGGGCGGCGCGTCGCCCAAGGGCAAGAAGATGGGCCACGCCGGCGCCATCGTGATGGGCAACAAAGGCACCTACGAGTCCAAGGTCAAGGCCTTGAAAAAAGCCGGCGTGCGCATGATCGACACGCCCTCGGACGCCGGCAAGGCGATGCTCGACGCACTCAAGGGGTAAACCATGCGCGCCATCCAGGCGGCCGAATACGGCGACGCCTCGGTTCTTAAGCTCAACGACGCCCCCGTCCCCGAACCGGGCGACGGCGAGGCGCTCGTCAAGCTCGACTACGCCGGAATCAACTTCATCGATATCTACATGCGCGAGGGCCGGTATAAGGCGTCGCACACCTATCCCAACAAACCGCCGTTCACCATCGGCATGGAAGGCGCGGGCGCGGTCGTGAAACTCGGCAAAGGCGTCGAGCATCTCAAGGAAGGCGGCCGGGTCGCTTATTGTTTAAGCCTCGGGGGCTATGCCGAATACGCCGCGGTGCCCGCCTGGCGCCTGGTGAAAATTCCCGAAAACGTCGATCTGCAAACCGGCGCGGCGCTGATGCTGCAGGGCTGCACCGCCCATTACCTGAGCCATTCCCTGTTCCCCCTGAAGGAAGGCGACACGTGCCTCATTCACGCCGCCGCCGGTGGGGTCGGGCAAACGCTCACGCAACTCGCCAAACTGCGCGGCGCCATCGTGATCGCCACGGTCGGTTCCGACGAGAAAGCCGAGATCGCGCGCAAACGCGGCGCCGATTTCGCGATCAACTACAATGAAGCCGATTTCGCCGAGGTGGTGATGGACATCACCGACGGGCGCAAGGTCGACGTGGTGTACGACTCGGTCGGGCTTGCGACCTACGAGCGCAGCATGAAGTGTCTGAAGAAACGCGGTACGCTGGCGATCTTCGGCGGCGCGTCGGGGCAAACCCCGCCGATCAGCCCGCTCGATCTGGCGGAAGCCGGCTCGATCTTCCTCACCCGCCCCCATCAGGCCGATTACATGCAGGACCGCACAGAAATCGACGGCCGCGCGCAAGATTTGTTCGGTCACGTCGCCGCCGGACGGCTGCATGTCACGATCGATACGGTGTTTGCGCTCGAAGAGGCCAAGCAGGCGCACGCCGCCCTCGAGGGCCGCCGCACCACGGGCAAGCTGCTGCTCGGGATTTAAGCCAGCGTCACCAGCCGGCCGTTATCATTGGACTTGATCGCGGCTTCCAGGAATGCCGGCACGTTGGCCATTTCATCGTACGTCATCGGATACGGCGCCCCGCCGTTGACCGCGTCGGCGAAGGCTTCCAGTTCGGCCCGTTCGACATCGGCCTTGCCGAGATCCTTGACCTCGGGCTTGCCGCCGACCGGATGAACGACCAGGTCCTGCCAGCCGCGCATCTCGGCGGTGCCTTTGGTGCCGAACACTTTCATCGACCAATAGGTCGTCGTCGCATCCAAGGTGCCGAGGTAGCCGGTCATGCCTTGCTTGAACCAGAACAGGCAGGACGTCGTATCCTCCTTGCCGCCGAGCACCCGGCTGAAGCTATGCGCGAACACTTTCTCGATGGGCCCGCAGAAGCTCACCATGGCATCGATCACGTGCAAGCCCTTGCCGGTCATGGAACCGAGCGGCGATTCCTCGCGGTCCATGCGCCAGGACGTGTCGCCCTTGCGCTTCAGGCCGGAGTCGCCCGAGAAATTTCCTTCGACATGCGAGATCGTGCCGAGCTCGCCCGCCTTCACCATGCGCTGGATTTCCCGCACCACCGGATTGAAACGCCGATTGTGCAGCACCGCGAGCGTGACGCCCGCTTTTTTCGCCGCCTCGATCGCGGCGACGGCATCGGCCTTATTCAGCGTGAACGGCTTTTCGCTGGCGATGTGCTTGCCGGCGGCGGCGGCCAGTTCCACCTGCTTGCGATGAACGCTATGGGGTGATGCCAGGATAACGGCGTCGATATCGTCCTTCACGATGGCTTCTTCGTACGGGCACGTCAGCAGCTCCAAACCTTTTTCTTTCGCATATTTTTGCGCGGCATCCGAAGAAGTCCGGGTCAAGCCGTAGACCACTTCGATCTTGTCGCTTTTGCCCTGAATGGAATTCACCAAGGTCTGGCCCCATGCGCCGAGACCGACAATCAATGCCTTAATCATGCGTTTCTCCCTGGCTTTTATCCGATCGAACGGGATGCTGGACGATACCCGCCGTGTCTGCTTAATTGACGGTCGCCCCCGGGTCAAGCTCAGGCCCGCAATACGCACGAAAATCAAGGGAGACACACCAATGGACAAACCGTTGCCCGTTTGGACGGAACAAAAGGAAGGCCGCACATTCACCCGCATCCCGGTAACGCAAACGCTGTTCAGCGAGCAGTTGACCCTGCCGCTGCACGTCGTGACCGGCAAGAAGGCGGGGCCGACGGTCGGCATTCTCACGGTCGTTCACGGCGACGAAACGTTGACCGCCATGGCCGTGCGCGCGCTTCTGGAGAAGATCGACACCGGCGACATGGCCGGGCGGGTGTGCGCGATCCCGGTCGCCAACACCTTCGCCATGGCGCATTTTAACCGGCAAACGCCCGAGCTCCACGGCAAGACCGACCTGCACGAAGTTTCGCCCGGCAACCCTAAAGGCAATCTCACGCAGATGATCGCGGCGAAAATTCGCGAAACCCTGCTCGATCACGTCGATCTCTATATGGATTTTCACACCGGCGGCCTCGGCGGACGGCTGCAATCGCGCGTCGACTACGACAACGAAGGACCGAAGGAATTGCAGGCGCAGTGCCTGAAACTGTCGCGCGCGTTCCGCTCGCAGTTCGTACACCACAACAACCTCGCCGGCACTGCGACGCGCTATCTGCACACCCGCAACGTTCCCGGCATCAACCCCGAGGTCGGCGGCGTCTATCTCGGCCCCGACGCGACCGACGCCTATCTCGAGGAAATGACCGAAGGGCTTTACAACGTCCTGGTCGCGTTCGGCCTGTTTCCGGGCGCGACGGAAAAGAAGCCGCCCCGGCAACTACACTTCGGCACCAAAAGCCGTTTCGAGGTCAATCCATCCAAGGGCGGCTATCTGGTCTCGCACTTCGAACGCAAGGAGGACCTCGGCACGCTCCTCAAGAAAGGCACCGTGCTCGGTGATATCGTCGATCTGCACAGCTTCGAGGTGATCGAGCAATTGATTGCGCCGGTCGACGGCTATCTGTTCTGCGGACGCTACTCGGGCATGCTGGAAGCGGGCACCAAGGCATATTTTCTCGCCGAAGAGTCGACGTCCGAGTGGATCGATTAAGCGCTAGTCTGACGGCGGGCCCTTGAGTTCGACCGTATTGCCTTCCGGATCTCGAATATAGATCGAGTATCCGGTGCCATCGGCGCCGTAGCGCATCGCCGTTTCCGAGGCGGGCACGCCGTGTTTCTCGAGATGCGCGCGTAAGGCCGCCTCCTCGAACGCGTCGATCCGCAGGCAAAAATGATCCATGTTGTGCGCCTCCGGGCCCGGTGCCGCGCCGCCCTTTTTCCCGAGCTCGCCGGTGACGTCGATCAAGTCGATTAAGGAATTGCCGGCGCGCAATTGATAAAGCCCTATGTCTTCCTTCAGGCGCTCCTCGGCACACCCCAACACGTCGCGGTAAAACGCCATCATCCGGGGCACGTCCCTGACGCGGATGACGACGTGATCCAATCCCAAAATCTTGAACACGGAACGCTCCTTCGCGAATTAAGATAGTTTAAGACGGATCGACCGTAGCGGATGCCGGATCGATCTCCAACAACCAGCCGATATGGCCTAGCTTGTCTTCGAATTCGACCGGCAGCCACGTACACCGGGCCCACCATAACGATCCGTCCTTGCGCCGCATGCGGATATCCATCGCATCGACTCGGCCGTTCTCGGCGAGACACGCGTACAGCCGGTCGCGGTCCCGGGAATCCGCGTAGTTGAGATGCGGATTGATACTCAACACCTCCTCGCGGCTGCCGCCGTATTGCTCGGCGTAACGGGCATTGCAAAACAACCCCCTGCCGTCGCGGGTGGCGATCACCACGCCCGCCGGACTCGTCTCCAGAACCACTCGTAATCGCCGTTCTCCGGCCGCGACCCCGTCTTCCAATGCATTCACCCGGGCGAGCAATCGTTCGCACAACCCCACGGCCGCATCGACTTCGTTCGGCGCCGGTTCGGCGGCATACCGCCGGTATGCCTCGTCTCCGCCGAACGAGGCTTTTGCCGATAATGCCTTCAGCGGCTTGGCGACAAGAAACTTCACCACGAGAAAAGCGCATAAGACGACGACGCCCATCAACAGAAAAATCAACAGCGCGTTCTGAAGAACCTGTTCACGAATCGCATCGAGAATACGCTTCGTCGAGAAGGTTATATACAGCGCCCCCAACACTTCCCAATCGGCATCCGCGGCGATGACGTCGGTAATCACGCCCGAAACGGTATTCACGCCCTTGCGCGCGCGCGACTCCTTCGGCCCGGTTTCGGCAATCGTCTTTTCGGTTAAATCCTTGACTTGCGCGAACAGAACGTCCGGATCCGTCGTGATGATTTCAAGGATGCGATTAACCCGCCTGACGTCGTTTCTCGTCATCGGCTCGACCAGGGCGATGCTGTTGTTAAAGACGATATCTTCCTGCTTTCGGAAGAATTCCTCGCGCAGGGTTTCGTAAGCGAAAAATCCGTGCAGGAGAACGACGGAAACCGTCGCGATCAAAACCGGCGGTAGGAAAAAAAAGAAAAACCGCCCCTGAATGCTCTTGACGCGCCCGAGCATACATAACCCCTATCAAACGCCCCTACGTCCCCTTTTGGATTCTGCGGCGACGATAGCAAATTCTCCGATGGGATGACAGCGGCGCGGCGCCGGAATCGGCACCGCACCGTCCGGTAAAATACTGGCGCTCGGTCCCGCGCTTCACTAATGTGGCGCCCGTAACCACCGGAATTTCATCAACGCATAGGGAATGACATGAGCATCACCGCACTGACCTTGGAACTCGCCGACAAAATCGTCGATCAGGCTCTCGCCAAGGCCCATGACATGGGATTTCACCCCCTAACGGTCGCCGTGCTGGATGCCGGCGGCCAGTTGAAAGTTCTCAAGCGGGAGGACAACTCCAGCCTGTTGCGCCCGGAAATCGCCATCGGCAAGGCCTGGGGCGCGCTCGGCATGGGCTTCGGCGGCCGCGAATTGTTCCGGCGCCAGCAAAAGGCGCCGCATTTCTTCAACGCTCTGTCCGATATGTCGGGCGGACGCATGGTGCCGGTGCAAGGCGCGGTTCTGGTGCGTGACGACTCCGGCAATATCGTCGGCGCCGTCGGCATCAGCGGCGACACCTCCGAAAACGATGAAATCTGCGCCGTGTACGGCATCGAAGCCGCCGGCTTGAAGCCGGATACCGGCGACAAGGCATAACCACCGTAACCTTCAGGGAGAGTCTATCGATGAGCGACGACAATAAAAAAGTTTCGGCCTTAATGAACGAACTCAGCGCCTACATCGCCGGTGCGGGCAAACGAAAATTGCCGAAACAGGTAATGGATAAAACCAGGCACCACATTCTCGACACCCTCGCCGCCATGGTGTCGGGCTCTCATCTGCCTCCCGGAAAATACGCCCTCAAATTCGTGCGCTCGCAAGGCGGCAAGGCCGAAGCGACCGTCATCGGCAGCAAGCTCATCACCAGCGCCGTGAACGCCGCGCTCGCGAACGGCATGCACGGCCATGCCGACGAAACCGACGATTCCCATCAGCGCGGCCGGTTCCATCCCGGTTGCGGCATCGTCGCCGCCGCGCTGGCCGTCGCGGAACGGGAAAACCGGAGCGGGCACGATCTGCTGAAAGCGGTCGCCTTGGGATACGACATCGGCGTGCGCTTCAACCTGGCGCTCGGCGACAGCTTCATCAACGACGAAGGACACAGCACCCATTCGACCGGCTGCCTGTTCGGCGCCGCCGCGGCGGCCGCCCTCTTGATGAACTTCAATCAGACCCAAGTCCGCCACCTGCTGTCGTACGCGATTCAGCAGGCCTCCGGCGTGCCGTGCTGGACCCGCGATCTCGATCACATCGAGAAAGCGTTCGACTTCGGCGGCATGCCCGCCCGCGATGCCGTTACCGCCGCGACCATGATCGGCCTCGGCTTTACCGGCGTCGCCGATGCCCTAAGCGGCAACAAGAATTTCTTTCTGACATTCACCAAAACACCGAAACCGCAGGAATTGACGAAAGACCTCGGCAAGCGTTACGAAATCCTGGATGCGCAAATCAAGAAGTGGTCCGTCGGTATGCCGAACCAATCCATTCTGGACGCGCTGGAAATTCTGATTGCCAAACACGATTTCAAGGTAGCCGATATACAAAGCGTGACTGCTCGGATTCCAAACCATCGCTTTCATGTCTCGGACAACAGCCTGATGCCCGATATCTGCACACAGCACCTAATCTCGATCATGCTGCTCGACGGCACCGTGACCTTCAAAAGCACGCACGACGATAAACGCATGAAAAACCCGAAGGTTCTGGCGCTTCGCAAGAAAGTCACGCTGCTGCCTGACGACATGCTGCTGAAAGCGAAGCCGGCGCGCCAAGGCATCGTCGAATTGAAGCTGAAAGACGGGCGCCTGTTGAAACACCGCACCCGGGCCGTTCGCGGCACGCCCTATAACCCGATGAGCGGCGAAGAAGTGGAAGCCAAGGCCCTCGATCTGGTCGGCGGGATTCTCGGAAAAAGCAGAGCCCGGCGATTGATCGACACGGTGTGGTCTCTCGAAACAGTTTCCTCCGTTCGGAAACTGCGGACACTGCTGCAGGCATAAATCGTGTGAATCTTGTCTAAGAACCGGCAACGGCGGTGCGTCGATTAATACATCACGTATCCATTCAAGTTGCGCTCTCTCGGTTCGTCATCGCCCGGCCTTTACGAATTTCTGGACACCCCGCGCCAAGGCGGGGTGCGACGGGTTTGATATATCTCATCGCCCGACTTCTCTTCATCGTCATCGCCCCGCTCCCCCCGGGCGATCGAGCCTTCCGTTCCCTGGATGCCCCGCGCCCCCTTGTGTTCGCGCGCGCGGTCATTCATAATGATTTTGACGAGGGTACCGCACGAACGGGAAGCCCCGATAAACGGGAAAATATCAACAATAAGAACCGCTTGTAATTAAGGATGTAACACATAGATAGTTTAGGATGACCCCCGTGCCCTCTGATGGTCTCCTCGCAAAATACGATCCGAACGGATTTTTTTGCGAACTTTTCGGCAAAATGGATGCGCCGTCCGATCACACGGCAAAAGTCCGCGACCGCCTCTCGAAAATTAAGCTGACCGGACTCCGGCGCCGCTCCAAGGCCGCCGAGAACGAACTCTATAATCTCGGGATCACATTCACGGTGTATTCGGAGAAGGACTCCATCGACCGAGTCTTCCCGTTCGACGTCATTCCGCGCGTCCTCTCGCCGCAGGATTGGCAAATTCTCGAAACCGGCGTGAAGCAACGCGTCGCCGCCCTCAACGCTTTTTTGCACGATATCTATCATAAGCAGCATATCCTGAACGACGGTACGGTTCCCGCCGAGCTGATTCTCGAAAACAAGAACTATCAACCGGTGATGCAGGGATTCGACGTTCCCCGGGGAACGTATGTCCATATCTGCGGCATCGATATCGTCAGGGATCACGAGGGCCGCCTGCTTGTCCTCGAAGACAACGCCCGCACGCCTTCGGGGGTTTCGTACGTGGTCGAAAACCGTTATCTGATGCAGCGGGCCTTTCCCGACCTGATGTCCAAAATCGGCATACGCTCCATCTCGAACTACGGCCCCAAGCTGCACGGCGCCCTCAAGGAGGTTTCGCCGGGCGGCGATCCCGACGCCCAGGTGGTTCTTCTGACTCCGGGGGTTTTCAACTCCGCCTATTTCGAACACATCTTCCTAGCCCGCGAAATGGGCGTGCCGTTGGTTTCAGGCAATGACATTTTCGTGGGCGATGACGACCGCGTTTACATGAAGACGACGGCCGGCCCCGAACGGGTCCACGTTATTTACCGCCGAATCGACGATGCTTTCCTCGACCCGGAAGTTTTCCTACCCACCAGCCTGCTCGGTGTCCCCGGATTGATGCGCGCCTATCGCAAGGGAACCGTAACCCTGGCGAACGCGGTCGGCACCGGCGTGGCCGACGACAAGGCCGTTTATGCTTATATGCCCCGGATCATTAAATACTATCTCGATCAGGATCCGATCCTCGATAATGTCCAGACTCATATCTGCCGGGAAGAAGACGGCCTTAATTATACCCTCAACAATCTGTCCGATCTCGTCATCAAGCCGGTCGGCGAATCCGGCGGCTACGGCATCACCATCGGCCCGCATGCCAGCGAAGAAGAGCTGCTCGCCTGCCATGATAAGCTTCGGGCCGATCCGAAGAATTTCATCAGTCAGCCGATGATCGATCTGTCCGTGTGCCCGACCTTGGTCGATACCGGCATCGAACCCCGGCATGTCGATTTGCGGCCTTTCGCCGTGACCGGCAAGGATACCTGGGTTCTGCCCGGCGGATTGACCCGGGTTGCCTTGCGGAAAGGCTCGATCGTCGTTAATTCGTCCCAAGGGGGCGGCTCGAAGGATACCTGGGTTCTTGGATAATCTGCTTGCCCGATTTGCGGAGAACGCTTTTTGGATCGCCCGCTATGTCGAACGGGCCGACAATCTCGCGCGCATTCTCGATGTCAACGAAACCTTCGCGCGCAACAACGACGGAGAGCAGGATTGGCTGCCGATCGTCCAGCTTCACTCCGACGAAGAACATTTCTTCGAAAGAAACAAGGAAGCAACCGCGGACAGCGTGATCTTTTTCTATATTCTCGACCGCAACAATACCAGCTCGTTGATTTCCCTCGTTCGAATCGCACGGGAAAATGCGCGCGAAATCCGGCATCTTCTCAGCACGGAGATGTGGACGCATATCAATGTCTTTTACAACCGCCTCTCTGCCATGTCGCAGCGTCAGCTGACGTTGTCGAGGCTTTCGGGAATATGCGCATCCATCAAGCTCGACTGCCAACTCCATACCGGCATCGTCGAAGGCACCCTTTACCGAGATCAGCTCTGGCGGTTTTATCAGATCGGGCGAAGCATCGAACGCGCCGATATGGCAACACGGTTCCTCGATATAAAATATCACCGGATATTGCCCTCGTTATCGGACGTCGGCACCCCCGTCGATATCAGCGAATGGAACGCCCTGTTACGCTCGGTCGCGGGGTATCATGCTTATCTGCGCGTGACTCCTAAGGGGATGGGCCTGGAATCCATCGCGAGCTTTCTGTTGTTCAACACCAGATTCCCCCGGTCGCTTGCGGCAGCCGTCAACCATGTTCACGATCACCTTAATTCCTTGCGCGCATTCGAAAGTTTGCAACACGTCGAGGTGCCGATGAAAACGATCGCCACTCTTTTTGGGATCATTAAAACCTACGATACGACCACGGTGGTGAATGAAGGCATGCATGAATTTCTTGATAGGATTCAAGCTCTCTTGATTGACTTTACCGATGAGTTAGGCTGCACCTACTTCGGACATCAACAATAAATCACCTGATTAATTCTCGCGGAAATCGCTATATTCCGACTCCGACCCTTATCAGGATTTTTCAATGGCGCGCCTAGAAGTCCAACACAGCACGGTTTATCGTTATCGGAACCCCGTCACGTTCGGGGAACATCGATTGATGTTCCGTCCGCGCGACAGCCACGATTTGCGCCTGATCGACACGAAGCTCGTCATTTCTCCGAAAGCGGAAATTCGTTGGCTTCACGACGTGTTCAATAATTCCATCGCCGTCGCGACGTTTCGGGATTCCTCGAACATTCTCTCGTTCGAAAGCAGGATCGAGGTCGATCACTATGGATTGTTCTATCCCGTATTTCCGATCGAACCTTATGCCAAAACCGTTCCCTTTACGTATCGCTCGGAAGAACAGCCGGATCTCGGGCGCACGACCGAATGCCACTATCCCGATCCTGAATACTTGGTGGAGAAATGGGCGCGGACGTTCCTGGGCAATAAAGGATACGCGGAAACCGAAACCTTGTTGATGAAAATCGCCCAGGCGATCAACAAGGAATTCGATTACGAATTCCGGACCGAACCCGGGGTTCAAACACCGGTGCAAACGTTGCAACGCCGGGCGGGCAGTTGCCGAGATCTGTCGCTTTTCATGATGGAAGCCGTGCGGTGCCTCGGCATCGCCGCGCGTTTTGTCAGCGGCTATCTCTATGACAAAAATCTCGACGATACCGGCCAGGCGCTGGTCGGCGGCGGCGCAACCCATGCCTGGGTCCAGATTTACATTCCCGGCGCCGGCTGGGTCGAGTACGATCCGACCAACGGCTTGGCCGGCGGCATGAACCTTATTCGGGTCGCCGTCGCCCGCGATCCGACGCAAGCGCTTCCCCTGGAAGGGTCTTTTATGGGAACGCCCGACGATTTCATCGACATGACCGTGGAAGTTACTGTAAAACGGCTCGATACTCCCGCCAAGGAACACGTGTCATGACATATTGCGTAGGCGTTATGGTCGACTCTGGCCTTGTATTGGCGTCCGATTCCCGCACCAATGCGGGCGTCGATCACATCATGACATACCGCAAAATGACGGTGTTCGAAAAACCCAGCGATCGCGTGATCGTGCTTTTGTCCGCCGGCAATCTCGCCATCACGCAAGCCGTCGTGAATCTGCTCAAGGAGTACACGACGGAAGCGGATGAAACGCTCAATCTCCTGGAAGCCAAATCCATGTTCCGGGTCGCCCGCATCGTCGGCAACGCCATCCGCGAGGTGCATAAGGTCGACGCTCCGCATCTGCATGAATACCATGCCGATTTCAACGCGAACTTTATCCTGGGCGGACAGATCAAGGGCGGACAGACCCGCCTGTTTCAAGTGTACACCGCGGGCAATTTCATCGAAGCATCGCCCGAGACGCCGTTCATGCAGATCGGCGAAACCAAATACGGCAAACCGGTCCTGGACCGCATCGTCACCCCGCACATCAGCCTCGAAGAAGCCGCGAAATGCCTGTTGGTTTCCTATACGTCCACATTACGCAGTAATGTTTCGGTCGGTTTGCCGATCGATCTCGTGATGTATCGAAAAGACTCGCTCAAGATCGAATCCAAGCTGTTCATCGAAGAAGGCGACCCCTACTTCACCAAGCTCAACGCGGATTGGTCGAATGCCCTGAGCAAGGCATTCGAGAACATCGAAAATCCCAACTTCCGCCGGCTGAACGGCGTTTAAAAAATAGAATTTCCGGTCCGCGCCGCGAACATTTCCAAGGCCAGCGTTCCCACCAGGGAATTGCCCCGCTCGTTAAGCCCCGGGGAATAGACGGCAATCGCCATCTTGCCCGGCACCACGGCGGCGATCCCGCCTGAGACACCGCTTTTGCCTGGCAACCCGACCCGATAGGCGAAATCCCCCGAGGCGTCGTAATGACCGCAGGTCAGCATGATCGCATTGATGCGCCGCGCGCGCTCGGCCGCGACCACGCGCTCGCCGGATACCGGATCGACTCCGCCATTGGCCAAGTACACCATGGAACGGGAAAGCTCGGCGCACGTCACGGCAATCGAGCATTGCCGGAAGTAGACATCCAAAACCGTCGCGATATCGTTATCGAGATTCTTGAAACTTTTAATGAAATTGCCCATCGCGGCGTTGCGAAAACCGGTTTCGGCCTCCGAGCGGGCGATCTCCTCGTCGACCGCGATAACGTCGTTTCCCGACCGGTCGCGGATAAATCCGAGGATCGTCTCGATCGGCGACAAGGTCCCGCCGCACCGCGATATGATCGCGTCCGTCACGACCAAGGCACCCGCGTTGATCAGCGGGTTGCGCGGAATGCCGTGCTCGTATTCCAACTGAACCAGGGAATTGAACGGCGAGCCCGAAGGCTCGCGCCCGACTCGCTTCCACAAATCCGAACCGATCGCATTCAGCGCCAATGTCAGCGTAAAAACCTTGGAGATGCTTTGCAGGGAAAAGCGATGGTCCGTATCGCCCGAGAAATATTGCCCGCCGTCGACCGCCGTGACCGCAATCGCGAACGCATGGGGATTAGCCGACGCCAAGGCCGGAATATAACGCGCCACCTTCCCCTCGCCCAAATACGGGCGGACGGCATCGCGAATGTCATCGAGCGTATGCTGCAAATTCATGGTCGTTCCACGATATCACGCCGGAGGCATCCCCCAAACGTCCTTACGATACCAAATCCCAATACGGCGGGTCGCCGAAGCATCCGCCGAGAAAGTCGATCAACAGACGCACCTTGGCGGTTAAATGACGATTAGGCGGATAGATCGCGTACATGGCGATTTCCGGCGCTCGAAAATCGTTCAGCAGGGTTCGCAGCCTGCCTTCCTGCAAGGCGGCGCCGACGATGAACGTCGGCATCAGTGCAATGCCGAGCCCCCGTTCGGCGGCGTCGCACAACACCTGCCCGTTGTTCGAACATAAAACGCCGTCGATCCGAACGCCGACCGGGCCGTTCGGCCCCGAAAACCGCCACTGGTTTCCCGACGCCGAATAGCCGTAGCTCAAACAGCGGTGAGCACGCAACTCGGAAGGATGCGCGGGCGTGCCCGCTTGCCTGAGATAGTCCGGCGAAGCGCACACCACCAAGTTCGCCGGCGCGATCTTTTTCGCGATCAACGACGAGTCCGGCAGATCGGCGATGCGGATCGTGACGTCGAAACCCTCCTCGACCGGATCGACGAAACGGTCGCTCAATGACAGTTCGACCCGGACTTCCGGATACCGTGCCATGAAATCGGCGAGCGCCCGGCCGAGGTGCAGGATGCCGAACGACATCGGTGCGTTGATTTTGAGGGTGCCGCTCGGCCGGTTCTGCAAATCCGAAACCGCCCGCTCCGCCTCATCGAGCGCGGTCAGGATCGACACGCATTTTTCGTAGAACGCGAGGCCGCTTTCCGTCGGGCTGACATGGCGGGTGCTGCGGTTGAAAAGCTGGGTTCCAAGCCTGCGCTCCAGTTCGGCCACGTACTTGCTGACGGCGGAACGGGACAATCTCAGGTCCCGCCCGGCGGCGGCAAATCCCCCGTTTTCAACGACTTTCGCGAAGGCCCGCATGGCCTCGAATTTGTCCACTGTCGACCTCGATTGTCCTCATATCATCAACAAATAAGTTCTTTTTCTCTTTCTTGTCCACATAAAAGAACGGAAGTAATTTACCTGCCAAGCCCCATTTGAAGCCCATGAACCAATAAAGGAACGCAGCCATGATCGATATCAGACGCACCCACGAACGCGGCAGTGCCAGCCTCGACTGGCTCGACAGCAAACACACGTTTTCCTTCGGGCATTACCACGATCCCCGGCACATGGGCTTCGGCACCCTGCGCGTGATCAACGAAGATTGGGTTCAACCCGGCGGCGGGTTCGATACGCACGGTCATAAGGACATGGAAATCGTCACCTACGTGCTCGACGGCGCCTTGGAGCACAAGGACAGCCTCGGCACCGGCTCCGTGATCCGCCCCGGCGACGTGCAGCGAATGACCGCCGGGTCCGGCATCCGCCACAGCGAATTCAATCACTCGAATGCCGAGACCGTGCATCTGCTGCAAATCTGGATTCTTCCGGAGGAGAATGGACTCGCGCCCGGCTACGAGCAGAAGAACTTCCCCGGCGAAGAAAAGCGCGGGCAACTTCGCCTCATCGCCTCGCGCGACGGGCGTGACGGTTCCGTTACCATTCATCAGGACACCGATCTCTACGCCGCGTTGCTGGGAAACGGCGAAAGCGCAACGCACACGCTTGCCGGAAACCGCAAAGCCTGGATTCAGGCCGCCCGCGGCAGTTTGACATTGAACGGCACGCAACTGGCTCAAGGCGACGGCGCCGCGATTTCCGATATAGACGAAGTCGTCATCGAAAGTACGGCCGACGATACGGAAGCTTTGTTATTCGACATGAAATGAAACCGCCACATCGATAACCATTACCGATAGGAGATACGCCAATGAACGCCGCCACCCTTAATGTCCTCGCCCTCTCGGGCAGCCTGCGCAAAGGCTCATTCAACACCCGGCTGATCGAGGCGGCCAAGGGCCTTGCCCCGAAGGGCATGACGATCGACATCGCGTCGATCCGCGACATCCCACTCTACGACGAGGACGTCCGTTCGCAAGGCGTGCCCGCGAGCGTGAAAACGCTCGCTCAAAAAATCCGGGACGCCGACGCGGTGCTGATCTCGACGCCTGAGTATAACTATTCGATCCCGGGCGTGTTGAAAAACGCCATCGATTGGCTGTCGCGCGAAGAGAAGCAACCCTTCGACGGCAAGCCCATCGCCATCATGGGCGCCAGCATGGGCAAGCTCGGCACGGCGCGTTCGCAGTATCATCTGCGCCAAGTCTTCGTATTCCTGAACGGCTTGGTCATGACCCGGCCCGAGGTTTTTCTCGGCGCCGCGCACGAAGCCTTCAACGACGACGGCACCTTAAAAGACGACGGCACCCAAAAAATCGTGGCGGAACTGCTCGAGAAACTTTGGGCTTGGACGAAACGGTTGAATTAGGCCCGATCCGGCGCGACGGTTTTGCTTACGGCCAGGCATCGAGCCCGAGTGAATCGCTTCACCCGGGCTCGATGCCGAAAAAAATCGTTTTCCCGGAATCGGGCGCCGTCCTGAAAGCA
>JBBDTH010000097.1:0-5813 GCA_040904505.1 Rhodospirillales bacterium
GAAATAGGCAAGTTCGATTGCTCATTCAAGATCGCCCGAAAAAGCACCGGCGGTTCGTCCGCGAGCGCATCGGGCGGTGTGGCCGCGGCCTCTTTTAACCTGAAGCGCTTGAAGGGGACTTGGAAAGGCGAAATGTCGTGCGGCAATAATGGTTCCTTCGTGAATGATCCGAACAAGCCCTTCTCCGGCGACGCTGAGTATACCCGCGACGTCACGATGAAGATTAAGGATGGTAAAATCAGCTTCATGAGGGCCGCGACCGCAAAGGGAACGCCAAAGCTCGACCTTGCCTCCAGCACGATCGGGTCGGACGGAAAAATTTCGGTCGAAGGGTCCTTCGTCTCGAAAAAAAGCGGCAAGACGTTTACCTACAAGTTCGACGGTATGACGGACGGAAAAAAAATCGCGCTTTGGGGACAAATGGACAAAGCCAAACGCGGGTGCAAAGCCGTTTATTCCCGCTGACAATTTACGAGGATTACGGGAGCGGCGGCGCCATGATCGGTCTCGCAATTGTGCTCATGACCGTTCTCCTTTTTTCCGTTTCGTCTTGTAGGCCGGTTTCGGGCGCAACACCCACGGCCGCGTGCCCCGCCGGCCGTTGACCGTTTCGACGACGATCCCCGAGGGCGCGAACCGAATACTATGCGCGCCGTCGCGCCACAGGTCGAACCGGTCGATCGTGCGTTCCGGCCCCGGGCACGGCCCGCGGATCGGCACGGTACTGACGATCAGATCGGCGCGCGCGCAATCTTCCAACAAGGCACCCGGATGGGTGACCAAGGCGGCCGTGCGGTTCGCCGTCCGGTACAGGCATCCCAGCCCATCGCACCGCAGACTCCCGACCGTGTCCCGTTCCTGTTGCGAGCCTTGCTTCGGCCACGCCAGCGGCGCGCCGTCATGGCCGATCCGGCGCATCCAAACCTCGCGCGTGAAGACCGAGCGCCGCAACGACGTTACCGCGTATTGTCCCGAGGCCAGCCGCACCGCCGTCAGCTTGCCCTCGCCGTCGATCAGGATATCGGGCGGTTTGAAGAACAGCAGCGTCGCCATCCCCGTCGCCACGGCGGCACCGCCCCACAACCGCCAGCGCCGCCGCCACAGGCACAGCCACATCAGCCCCAAGGCGACGGCGATCAAGGCCGGGGTCGACATCGCCGGCAGCACGACCGCGGCACCCGGCCAGCCGGCGACCGTGTCGGCGGCGCCGGTCATCACCCCGATGCCCCACCGCATCGGCGTCAACGCCAGTTCCTCGAGTCCGAACGGCATCAGCAGAAACGCGATAACCGCCCACGGCATGATCCACAACGCCGTCACCGGCACGGCGATAAGATTGGCCGCCAAGCCGTACAGCGCGAACCGGTTGAAGTGATAGATCGCGAACGGCGCCGTCGCGAGGCCCGCAACCAGGGTCGTCAGCGCCACGCTACCGATGTAAAACCAAACCGTCCGAACCGGCGTTCGCGGTTCATGGGCGCGATTTTTCCCGCGCTCGGCGACCCATTCGTAGACCGCGATCAAGGCGATCACGGCGGCGAACGACATCTGAAAACTGGCCCCCAACAGGCTCTCCGGCTGAAACAGCAGGATGACGGCGGCCGCCCAGGCGACCATCCTCATGGAAATTCCGCGCCGGTCCAAAAGCACCGCGATCAAGACCAGGGAAATCATCAGGAACGCGCGCAGGGTCGGCACGGTCGCGCCGGAAATCAACGCGTACATCAACGCGCCGGGGATCGCCACGGCAGCCGCCCATTTTTTGATGGGAAAGCGCAAGGTGAGCGGCGGCACCAAGGCGAAGGCGCCCCGCACTCCCACGAACAGAATCCCCGCGACCAAACCGATGTGCAGGCCCGAAATCGCCAACAGATGCGCGAGGCCCGAATCGCGCACCGCTTCCATCGTCTCTTCGGGGATCGCGCTGCGATCGCCCGTCATCAAGGCGGCCGCGATGGCCCCGGCTTCGGTTTTGTCGAACGAGAGAATCCGCTCGGTGAGATTTTGGCGAACCTGCGCCAGGGCCGTGTGAAACGACGCGATGTGTTCCAACGCGTGCGAGTCCAAAACCCGCGCCCGGCCCAAGGCGAACCCGACGGCGCCCAAGCGTTGGAAATACGCCTGGCGTTGGAAATCGAACGCGCCGGGGGCCGCCGGCGCGGGCGGCGGCACGAGGCTCGCGCGGATCGATATCCAATCGCCGGGGCGAAGATCAGGTTGCTTGCCGATGAGCCGCACGCGGATCCGGGCTGGGGTTTGCGGCGCGTCCAGGCGTTGAATGCGAAGGTCCCCGAGCGTCACGCGCAGGCGTTTCTCAAACCGTTCGACCCGCAGGACGCGCCCTTGGACGGTCACCCAATCGAGTTTCTTTTCGAGGACCGGCGCCGCGACCTGCACGGTCCGCCATTGCGCGGCACCGAACCCGAGCGCCAAGGCCGCAAGGGCGAGCAGGACCGCGAGCCAGCCCCACCACAGACGCAGCGCATAGGCCGCCGCCGCGAACCCCAGAAGACCGGCAACGCCAAGCCACAAGGGCGGTTCGTCGGACAAGGCGAAATACCCGGCAACGCCCATGGCCATGAACACCGGCAGCCACAACGGCCAGCGCCCGGTTTCCCGCGCGAACGACTCCGCAAACAGATTCCTCACGCCCCGGAAGCCCCCAAATCAGGAGAATGTCCCACCCGGCCTCTCCTTCGAGACGCACCGTCACCTTATCCCGAGGGGCCGCGAAGCGGCCGTCTCGAAGGATGGTGACGGTGCTCCTCAGGATGAGGCCGTCCGTGACACTCCCAAAAAATGCCCTATCGTACCCTACTGCACAAACCCGGCGGATGTGCTAAACACCCGGCCAATGCAGCATCCCGAAATCCTAGCGTAAAAACCATGACCGTCGTTACCCGATTCGCCCCTTCGCCCACGGGCTACCTCCACATCGGCGGTGCCCGCACGGCGTTGTTCAACTGGCTGTTCGCGCGCCATCACGGCGGCACGTTCCTGCTTCGGATCGAGGATACCGACCGGGCCCGCTCGACCCCCGAAGCGGTCGCGGCCATCTACGAGGGCCTGCGCTGGCTCGGATTGGATTGGGACGGCGATGCCGTTTCCCAGGCTTCCCGGGCCGAGCGCCACCGGGCCGTCGCCCGGGACTTAATCGCCGCCGGCAAGGCCTATCACTGCTACTGTTCCCAGGAAGAGCTCGCCGCCATGCGCGAGCAGGCACGCAAGGAAGGCCGCCCCATGCGCTACGACGGCCGCTGGCGCGACCGCGATCCGGCCGAGGCACCGCCGGGACTCGATCCGGTGGTCCGCCTGAAAGCGCCCCAATCCGGCGAGACCGTGATCGAAGACTTGGTTCAGGGCCCGGTGACCGTCGCTAACGAACAGCTCGACGATATGGTCCTGCTGCGCGCCGACGGCACGCCGACCTACATGCTCGCCGTGGTCGTGGACGATCACGACATGGCCGTCACGCACGTCATTCGCGGCGACGATCACCTGAACAACGCCTTCCGGCAGGCGCAGATTTATCGTGCCCTCGACTGGGCGCTGCCCGCCTTCGCGCACATTCCGCTGATCCACGGCGCCGACGGCGCCAAGCTTTCGAAACGGCACGGCGCGCTCGGCGTCACCGAATACCGCGCCGACGGTTTTCTGCCCGAAGCGATGCGCAATTACCTCTTGCGCCTCGGCTGGGGGCACGGCGACGACGAAATCATCAGCACCGAACAAGCTATCAAGTGGTTCGATCTGGCCCATGTCGGAAAAGCGGCCGCCCGGTTCGACGTCGCCAAGCTGACGAGCCTGAACGCCCACTATATGCGCCAAGCCGACGACGAAAGACTCTTCGATCTCCTGATGCCCGCGCTCGAAAGGCGCTTGAAGGGAAAGCTTGCCGAAGAAGCCGATGATCGGGTAAAAAAGGGGATATCCGGGCTTAAGGAACGAGCCAAAACCTTAGTAGAACTCATTGAAAACGCTGAATTTTATGCTATAACACGGCCGTTGGTTCTCTCCGAAAAAGCCCGAAAACTCTTAACGGAAGAAGCCAAACAACGATTAATAAAAATATCCGGGGGACTGGAAAATTTACATGATTGGACAAGTTCGTCACTTGAGGAATTTGCCCGTACGTTTGCCGAGCGGGAAAACGTCAAGCTCGGACAAATTGCCCAACCCCTGCGCGCCGCTGTAACCGGCTCAAACATATCCCCTGGGGTTTTCGAAGTTCTCGAAATCCTCGGCAAAGAAGAAACCCTGGGCCGCATTAAAGACGCCCTAAGTTCCTAATCTCGCCGCTTTTTGCAACGCAGCGCAAACGCGGCACCAGGCAAGTCTGAAAAGACTCAACAGTGACAACCCGAGGAGGGCTGCCAATGGCGACGAAAAGAAAGAGCGTGAAAAAGAGCAAAACGACGGCGAAGAAGAAAGCACCGGCAAAAAAAGCCGCGCGCGCGTCGAACGAAACCATGACGCTGATCGAGCATACGACCGGCCGGGAATACGTGATGCCGGTCATTCCGGGAACGGTCGGCCCGAAAGTGCTCGATGTCCGCCGCCTCTATGGCGACATGGGGTACTTCACCTATGACCCCGGCTACACCTCGACCGGCAGTTGCGAGTCCAAAATCACCTATATCGACGGTGAGGAAGGCATTCTGCAGTATCGCGGCTACCCTATTCAGGATCTCGCCGAAAAATCGGACTATATGGAATCCTGCTATCTGCTTCTGTATGGGGAATTGCCGACCAAGGCCGAAAAAGACAAGTTCGTGCATGACATCACCTATCACACGATGCTGCATGATCAGATCAACAACTTCTACCGGGGTTTCCGCCGGGATGCCCACCCCATGGCCATCGTGTGCGGCGTGATCGGTGCCCTCTCGGCCTTCTATCACGACAGCACCGATATCACGAACCCCCATGACCGCATGGTCGCCTCGTACCGGATGATCGCCAAGATTCCGACGATCGCGGCCTGGGCCTACAAATATTCCGTGGGTCAGCCTTTCGTTTATCCGCGCAACGATCTCGATTACGCCTCGAACTTCCTGAACATGATGTTCGCGACCCCGTGCGAGCCGTACAAGATCAATCCGACCATCGCCAAAGCGATGGATTTGATCCTAATGCTGCATGCCGATCACGAACAGAATGCCTCGACCTCGACCGTGCGCATGGCCGGATCGAGCGGCGCCAATCCGTTCGCCTGCATCGCGGCCGGTGTAGCATCGCTGTGGGGCCCGGCGCACGGCGGCGCCAACGAGGCGGTTCTCAACATGCTGGGAGAAATCGGCTCGACCAACAACATCAAGAAGTACATCAACCGGGTCAAGGATCCCAAGGATCCCGTTCGCCTGATGGGCTTCGGCCATCGGGTCTATAAAAATTACGACCCGCGCGCCCGGATCATGCAAAAAACCTGCCATGCGGTGCTGAAGGAGCTCGGAGTCAAGAACGAGCCCATGCTCGACATCGCCATGGAACTCGAACAGATCGCGGTGAAAGACGACTACTTCATCGAGCGCAAGCTCTACCCGAACGTCGACTTCTATTCGGGCATCATCTTCAAGGCCATCGGCATTCCCACCAGCATGTTCACCGTATTATTCGCGGTGGCGCGCACGGTCGGCTGGATCGCGCAATGGAACGAGATGATCGAAGATCCGCACCAGAAGATCGGCCGCCCCCGCCAACTCTATACGGGCGAGGTCGACCGCAAGTACGTGCCGGTCGGAAAACGCTGAACGATCCGACAGCCCGGAATACGAAAACGGCGCCGTACGGCGCCGTTTTCGTATTCCGGGCTG
>JBBDTH010000098.1:0-5714 GCA_040904505.1 Rhodospirillales bacterium
GCGCGCGCAAAAAGCGGCGCCGCCGGAAATGCCGCCGCGCACGGCGGCGATGTCGTTTTTCTTGACGGCCTCGAACAGCTTCTGGGTGGCCGCGTCCAAATCCTTCGCCTGTGCGGGTAGGGCGCACAGCAGGACCGCGAGCGCGAGAACGCCGACGCGCAGAACCACGCGCGCGCTTAAAGCGTTTTCATGAACGTGAACGAGAGTCTTCCCCATCCCCTGTGCACTCAAATTCCGGCCGTACCGCTCGGCCTTGGTATCATCGAAACGTAAAGATCCCGTTGCATTGCGGAACATTCCGCATCGTATCGCAGCGACTGCAGCACCCCGCCGTGCTGTCCTTCGGGCCGTGAAGGGTCGTCTTCGGGACCGGACCCCCAACCATTCTAGGGCACAACATAGTGGGGCCCGACTGTCTTTGCCACCGCATCCCGGCGTTTTCGCGCCCCGGACCCGATTTTCCGCCGTTTTCGGGCGCAACCCGGCCCCAACCCGGCCCCAACCCGGCCCCAACCCGGCCCCAACCCGGCTATGACAGGCCGCCGCCAACCTGATATACCGGACAAAACGGGAGATTCACGCGAATCCCGGCGGGTTGCATACAATAAGGGGGCATGGCCATGAAATACGTACGGTTGGGAGACAGCGGTCTCAAGGTCTCGCCGATTTGCCTGGGCGCGTTCATGTTCGGCGGGCGCACCGACGAGAAGACCGCGCATCGCATCGTCGGCTCGGCGCGCGATGCCGGGGTCAACTTTGTCGACACGGCGGACAAGTACATGGACGGCAAGTCCGAGATCGCGCTCGGCAAGGTGATCGGCAAGAACCGCGACGAATGGGTTCTGGCGACCAAGACCGGCAGCGACGGCATGGGGCCGGGACCGAACGGTTCCGGCATCGGGCGCAAATGGATGATGCAGGCACTCGAAGCGAGCCTGAAGCGGCTCAAGACCGATTACGTCGACATCTATTACCTGCATCGGGCCGAGCCCGGCACGCCGTTCGAGGAAACCCTGCACACCGTCGGCGATATCCTGCGCTCGGGCAAGGCGCGCTATTGGGGGTTTTCCAATTTCCGCGCCTGGAAGATCCCGGTGTTGGTTGAAACCGCCCGGCGACTCGGCATTCCGAAGCCGGTGGTGGCGCAGCCGTACTACAACCTGATGAACCGCATCGTCGAAGTCGAATATCTGCCGGCCTGTGCTTACTACGGCATCGGCGTCGCGCCGTATTCGGTGCTGGCGCGCGGCGTCCTTACCGGCAAGTACGGCACCGGGACCGTTCCGAAGGGCTCGCGCGCCGCCTGGGAAGGCAAGCACAAGTTCGGCAACGAGTTCTCCAAGGACGCGCTGAAAAAAGTTCAGCGCCTAACCGAGCACGCCAAGAAGCGCGGCATGACCGGCTCGCAGTTCGCGACCAACTGGTGCCTCAACAACGCGCTGGTGCATTCGGTGATCGCGGGGCCGCGCACCTACGCGCAATGGACCGAGCAACTGGCCTCCCTCGAGCACGACTTCACGGCCAAGGACGAGGCGCTGGTCGACAAACTGTTCCCGCCCGCTTATCCGGCGCTGATCGAATACGTGCATACCAAGGACCCGCTGGCGGGCCGGATTCCGAAGAGCGGGTGAGGAGGAGGGCTCATCCTTCGAGACGCCACACCTTCGCGCGACAGCGCTTCGGCGGCTCCTCAGGATGAGGAAAAACAATAAACCTCATCCTGAGCAGGCCGAAGGCCGTGTCGAAGGATGGCGGGCAGGTGAGCCCTTAATCTTTTAACCCATTTACTCCGCCGCCGCTTGCGCGGCACCCAGCCCGGACTCGATCCACGCGTCGAGGTCGGCGAGCGCGCGAACGCTCATCGCTTTCTTGCGGTCCTTGCCGCGCAGGCGCTGTTTCTTGTGCAGCTCTTCATCGCCTAACGGCGGGAACAAGCCGAAGTTGACGTTCATCGGTTGGAAGGTGTCGGCATCGGCGCCGCCGGTGATGTGATTCAAGAGCGCGCCCATCGCCGTGGTGGCGGGCGGCCGCGCGGGCGCTTGACCCAATCGCTCGGCGGCGGCGAAGCGGCCCGTCAGCAGGCCGACGGCGGCGCTTTCGATGTAACCCTCGCAGCCGGTGATCTGGCCCGCGAAGCGTAACCTCGGGTCTGCCTTCAGGCGCAACGTGGCATCCAGAAGTTTCGGCGCATTCAGGAACGTGTTGCGGTGAATGCCGCCGAGGCGCGCGAACTCTGCCGTTTCCAAGCCGGGGATCATGCGAAAGATCCGGCTTTGCTCGCCGTATTTGAGCTTCGTTTGAAACCCGACCATGTTGTAGAGCGTGCCGAGCGCGTTGTCCTGGCGCAGTTGCACGATGGCATAGGATTTCACGCTCGGATCGTTCGGGTTGGTCAGCCCGACCGGCTTCATCGGCCCGTAGGCGAGCGTCTTGTGGCCGCGCTCGGCCATCACCTCGATGGGCAGGCAGCCCTCGAAGTAGGGCGTATCCTTCTCCCAGTCCTTGAACTCGGTTTTTTCGCCCGCGAGCAACGCCGCGATGAAGGCGTCGTATTGCGCCTCGGTCATCGGGCAGTTGATGTAGTCCTTGCCGTCGCCGCCCGGGCCGATCTTGTCGTAGCGCGATTGGAACCAGGCGATGTCGAAGTTAATCGACTCCTTGTAGACGATCGGCGCAATGGCGTCGAAGAACGCGAGTTCGTTTTCCCCGGAAAGCGCGTGAATGGCGTCGGCCAGGGCGGGCGAGGTCAGCGGGCCGGTCGCGACGATCACGCTGCTCCAATCTGCGGGCGGCAGGCCCGCGATCTCCTCGCGGACAATCGTGATCAGCGGTTCGGCTTCAATCGCTTCCTGTACTGCCAAGCTGAAACCATCCCGATCCACGGCGAGTGCGCCGCCGGCGGGCACTTGATGGGCGTCGGCGCAGCGCAGGATGAGCGACTCGCAGCGGCGCATTTCCTCGTGCAGCAGGCCGACGGCGTTGTATTCGGCGTCGTCCGAGCGGAACGAGTTCGAGCACACCAGTTCCGCCAGGGTGTCGGTTTGATGTGCCTCGGTACCGCGCATCGGGCGCATTTCGTGCAGCATAACAGGTATGCCCGCGCGCGCGATCTGCCAGGCCGCTTCCGAGCCGGCCAAGCCGCCGCCTATTACATGCACGAGTTCTAATGCTTCGGTCATCACCGGGAGTCATAGACAGCGCGCTTTCCCGGCGCAAGCACTCCCGAGTATGATGGGCGCATTATGGCGTTTTTCAAAGACCCCGATGCCCTGGTGCAGGACGTGCCGAACGGCGCGCTCCTGGTGCTGCCGCCCGATTACAGCCTAGTGCCGATGGCCGCCGTGCGCGCCCTGGTGCGCAAGCGGATCACGGACCTGCACCTGCTGTTCACGCCCATCGGCGGCTTGGCCGGCGATATCCTGATCGGCGCGGGCTGCGTGAAAACCCTCGAGGCGGCCGCGCTGAGTCTGGGCGAGGCGGGCCCGGCGCCGAGGTTCTCGGACGCCGCCCAAAGCGGCGCGATCGCGATCAAGGATTCCACCTGCCCGGCGATCCATTCCGCGCTGCAGGCCTCCGAAAAGGGCGTGCCGTTCATGCCGCTGCGCGGGGTGATCGGCAGCGACGTTCTCGCGAACCGGCCCGACTGGAAGGTGATCGACGATCCGTTCGATCCCGAGGGCGGCCCGATTTTGTTGCTGCCCGCGATCAAGCCCGACGTCGCGCTGTTTCACGCGCCGCTCGCCGACTCCGAGGGCAACGTGTGGATCGGCAAGCGCCGCGAACTGGTGACGATGGCGCACGCCTCGAAGGAAACGTTGGTCACGGTCGAGCGCATCCAGCGGCCGAGCTTGCTCGACGATCCGACGATGGCGGCGGGTACGCTGCCGGCGATGTACGTGTCGGGGATCGCCGAGGCCAAGGGCGGCTGCTGGCCGCTCGGCTTGCCGGGGCATTACACCGCAAATCTCAATGCCATTCGGGAATACGCGCTTCAGGCGAAAACCCAGGCCGGGTTCGACGCGTGGCTGCAGCGCAACGTGATCGACGATCAGGGCCAGATGGCGCAGCAGCAATGACGGATTATAACCAAGACGAATTCCTGATTTGCGCGGTCGCGCGCCTGCTCGACGGCGTGTCCCACGTCGCGGTCGGCAACGCGTCTCCGGTGCCGGGCTCGGCGGCGCTGATGATGCGCGAGGTGACGCAAGGCGCGTTGCGGGTCTCCATGATCGCGGGCGACGCCAACAACCCGTTCACGGACGGCGGGCGCGAACTGTTCGACTGCGCGGGCCAGGGGCGCATCGAGGCGTTCTTCCTCGGCGGCGCGCAGATCGACGGCCAGGCCAATCTCAATCTCGTCGGCACCGGCGAGTACCCGCACGTCACCAAGCGTTTTCCCGGCTCGTTCGGCTCGGCCTATATGTATTTCGTGGTGCCCAAAGTCATTTTATTCCGCCCCGAGCACACCCGGCGCGTGTTCGTGCCGAAGGTGGATTTCATCAGCGCGCCCGGTACCAGCGCGCCCGGCGTCTACCGCCCCGGCGGGCCGTATGCGTTGGTGACGGAATTGTGCATCATGATGTTCGACAAAAACAAAAAACGCTTCACGCTGGTGTCCGTGCATCCCGGCCGCACAGTGGAAGAGGTGCGCGACAACACCGGTTTCGAGTTCGACGCGCCCAAGAAGGTGCCGGTAACGCGCAAGCCCGAACCCGAGCGCCTGCAACTGCTGCGCGCCAAGATCGGCCGCGAGATCGCCAAGACCTATCCCGAGTTCGCGAAAAGGGTGTTCGGCGCGGCGGTGTGATTGCCCGGCCTGGGTAGGGTCTTATTTTGAAACTCGGGGTGGAATGCCCATCCTTCGACAGGCTCAGGATGAGGCATTCCCGGCAACGCTCCCGACCTCACCCTGAGCTTGTCGAAGGGTGAGGTTGAAACTGAGACACTACCGCCGCCGGAAATCGTAGCGTGCATTTCGAAAAAATTATAGATTCTCCTGCCGCCGCCGCTGGTTGGCCGGGCGGGCGGTCGACGTTCCGGTAACGGTTGACCCGACAGGGGGCACGATGTCCGAATCCGCCGAAGCAGCGCCCGAGCTTTCCGAGCCTCCCGCTCTGTTGACGCTTGTCAGAATTTTTCTCGTCATCGGCGCGGTCGCGTTCGGCGGGCTCGGCGCCACGATCCGGCTGCTGCAGCGCGAACTCGTCGAGAAACACGGCTGGCTGCAACCCGGCGACGTCAGCGAGGCCATGGCCTTCACCAAAACCTTGCCCGGCTCGACGGGCGTGCAGATCGTCACCTTTCTCGGCTGGCGCCTCAAGCGTTGGCCCGGCGCCTTGGTAGCGACGGTCGCCTATCTGTTTCCGTCGCTCGCGCTGATGACGGCGGCGGCCGCCGGCTTCGCGGCGCTGCCCGAGGCCCCCTGGGTGCAGGGCGCGGTGAACGGCATTCTGGTGGCCGTGGTCGGGCTGCTCGCGATGGCGATCTGGCGCATGGCCCGCAGCGAGGCGAGCACCCCGCTGTTGGCCGGCGTGCTCGTGGCGGCGATGATCGCGGGTTTTTTCGTCAACGCCGCCTTCATCGTGGTGACGGCGGGATTGTTCGGGCTGGTCCTGCGGCATATTCGTTTGAGGCAGCAGCATGGTTGAGCTGGCGCTGCGCTTTCTGATCGTCGGCGCGCTGGCCTTTGGCGGCGGCGGCGCGGCGTTGCCGCT
>JBBDTH010000099.1:0-5577 GCA_040904505.1 Rhodospirillales bacterium
TATTTATCGAGTCTTCCGCCTCTTTTAAGAGCCGGACGGTTATTAAGTGTCGTCCTGATCCAGGCAAATGGGCTTAAGCGGCTCGGAACACGTCAAGGGCCTTGCAAGAGCCGGAGCCGGCGAAAAAAGACCAAGAACCGGGCCCGGTGAAAAAAGGATCGTGCCGGCCAGGATAATGGTAAGGAAGCATGGCAGGCAGTCGGGACCGTCTCATGGCGCTCACGCAAGCGGACTCCAAGTGGGCGGGGTTATGGCGGAAACAAGATCGGTATCTTCGATCACTGGCCCGACAATCGTTTTATTTCCCTTCGCACCTTTGGGTCGTTCTCCGCCGCGCGCGCGATGACATGGTATTCGATAATGTCCAGCCCGCCTTGGCGAATTGTTTGTTCCATCTCGTCGCGAACATGATTTTGAATTTTCTCGAGCACGGCGGGGTTTCCTTGAGCTTCCCGAACCCGGGGTATCCACTTGTCGCTGGTGACCCGAATCTTTTTCTTCGTGCGGAGATAGGCTTCGATTTTCTCTTCGTTGAATAGAGGCTTGGTGTTCGCCTCCGTTATGGGGGGCGGCACGGTATGGACGGTATCGAACGTGAAGGTCTGAAGGGCGATTACCGGGATAGCCAATAGCGCGGCGGCGAAGGCACCGCCCACCAAATGATTTTTATAGGAACTCTTCATACGGCCTCCAAAAAATGGCGGCTGACGCCGGGTCAATCGGCCGCGATAGGTGCTTTACTTCGCTTCCTCGCGCAATTTTTCGACCTTGGCGCGAAGATCGGGGCTCCGTTTAAGCGTCTGAAGGATGGTGTTGTATTTTTCGATGCTGATCTTTTCGCCTTCGACGGCTTGAACCAGTTCTTCATTGGCTTTTTGCCGCATTTCCCTTTGTTGTGTGGGGTCTTCGGCTTCCGCGATCTGCACCAGCCACTTTTTACTGATGTTCTCGACCTGAATCGTCGCTTTGGCGAAGGATTCGAGTTCGTTCTGATCGAACGCCAACGGCTCTGCGTTTTGTTCCGCCGGCGGGCTGGAGTTCGTGCCGCCTTCTTGGGCTTGAGCGGTGCCGCCGGCGCCGAGCGCAAGCGAGAGTGCGAGGGCGATGGGAACGGCCCGGCAAAGAATGCTCTTTTTCATTTTCATTGGTGGAATCCTTCGGTCGATTGTGTGGTGTCTCAATAGGCAAGACCGGAGAACGGCGGCGTTTATTTCCTTCGTGCGCGATATCTTTTCATGCCGGGATGCCCTTTCCGCGCGGATAGGCAAACCGGGGCCGCTGATATCTACTAGTAGATAAATGAAGCGTGAGTCTGCCCCGGCGAGATGAAGGATGCCGCCGCCGATCGGATCGGAAAATTGAACAAAATCAGAAAATTGAAGGTGTTAGATCGAATCTTGATTTATCGGACACATCATTCGATTCCGAGAAATCAGGTGAATCGGCTCTAGCGGCGCCGGCGTATGCGTCGCCTCGGCATGGCCGTTAGCGCTCTTTAGGTTGGCGCAGCCGTTTTTTGAATTCCTTCTCGATTTCCCGGGCTTTATCGATATTTTCTTGCGAGGACTCTTTGATGCAGGAAACGTATTCCTCCACTTTTTTCATGTAGTTACCCATGTCGGTCTTACACCGGTTCGTGTGTATCTCGCTCTCGTACGTACTCTCCATGTCCACGCAAATCGGCTTAAGCGGATCGGAGCACGTCATGATCGCCGTCGACGCAAGAGTCGGAAACAATACAACCGAGCCGGCCAGAACCGGAATAAGACAGGCGTCTCGGACGATCCGTGCTTGTTTCATAAAAAAATTCCTTCGTTGATTTCCGGTAGTTGAAACGCCGACCTTATCAACAAACGGGCCGTATAGGCCAGCACAGAGGAGAAAATCCATCAATTCGCCGACAGTCGATCGATCGCTTTCTTGAGTTTCGGGTCTTTTTGCGCGCTGCGGGATATGGCGTAATATTCATCGGCCGTTAATCCCCCCTTTCGGATGGCTGCTTCCATTTCGGCCCGGATATGGGCCTGAATTTGTTGCAGTTCGGCCTGATTTTGGGTCTTCTGAACCCGGGATATCCATTTATTGCTGATATGTTGGATGCGCCGTTTGGTCGTTACATAATCTTCAATCTGCCGTGTACTGAAGGATGTCCCCGTGGGGTTATTGTTCTGAAGTCCCGCCGGGTCGTCGGCTTGCGCCGCCGGGCTGGAGAGAATGAGAAGAACCGCAGCCAGAAATATGAGAAAACATAAACCGCGATATGTGAGATGCATACCCATGTCCTGTTTTTTGATGCAATAAATCCGGCCGCGGTACTTCGATTTTCCGAGGCGCGAATATCTTGTTAGCGAACCTCTTCACGCATTTTTTCGACCTTCTGGCGAATACTGGGGTCTTCTTGTAACGATTTGAAGATCGCGTTGTATTTTTTGATGCTCAATCCTTCCTCGCGGACGGCTTCGGCCATTTCCTGACTGGCTTGGCGCTGCATCTCGGTCATTTTATTGGGATTTTGAGTTTTGGAAATCTCCGCCTGCCACTTCCGGCTGATATCCGAAACCTTAACGGATGCTTGGGCAAATAATTGGAGATCCTTCTCGCTTAGATCAGGTGCCGCCTGGGGAGGCTGCTGTTGTTCAGGAGGATTACCGTACCCCTGGGCGTTGACCGAAGGAACGCTGCCGAGCGTAAATACGGCGGTACCTATGATGGCAAGGGGAACGGCGAAAAATCGAGTAAAGCGTTTTGGAGAATGGAAAAGCATATTGACCTCTTCAATCGAGTTGTTACGTTGATGAGAACCGCAAACGGTTTCTTGCATCAATGAAACCGACACCGATAACGAAGATAAGTTCCGTTTCGGCACAAAAAAGTTTTTTCGCTTTATGTTAAAATTTCGGGAACCGAATGGAATTTTCGGTGTCTCTTACTAAGAGAATTTTTTGAAAAAACGACATTCCGGAGCCGAGAAGGCAAAATATGAGCAATATGAATGATGTTAAGTGGCTGATGGCACGGGAAATTCCTCATCTCCGTCGCTATGCGCGCGCCCTGGTTCGGGATCCCTCCGCCGCCGACGATTTGGTGCAGGATTGTTTGGAAAGGGCCCTTAGCAAACGCCATCTTTGGCGTCGCCGAGGAAGTATGCGGAGCTGGCTGCTGAAAATACTTTATAATATTTTCAAGAACGATCTTCGACGGCTTCGGCGGCGACCGATTTTATCGTCAATCGAAACGTCTCCGCCGATCCAGGCAACGGTTACCAATCAAGAACAGTACATGGCGTGCCGGAATATCGTCGAAGCGCTCAAGCTTTTGTCCGACGGACAACGTTCGGCAATCGAGTTGCTGGCTCTGGAAGATGTTTCCTATGAGGAAGCGGCTTGGATTCTCGATATTCCCGTCGGAACCTTGAGGTCGAGATTGTCGCGCGGGCGTGAGCTCCTGCGCGACTTCGGTTGGGGGGTCGAAAAACAACCGAAAATAAGGAGAGTCCGATGATTCATGAGGGCCCGGAAATTACGGAATTTGATTTGTTGGCCTATGCGGATGGCCGTCTTGACGGAGATCCGCTGCACAAGGAGCGGGTAAGAGCATATCTCGATGAAAATCCCGCGGAAGCCGATCGCGTAAACGATTATATCGCTCAAAACGCCCAGATCGAGCGCCACTACGAAGCCGTGCTGTGCGAGCCGGTTCCCGAGCGATTAATGCAAACGCTCGCTTCTCGTTTCGATAATCGGCGGACCTTTACGCATTTGTCGAAACTGGTGGCCACGGTCTTGTTATGCAGTGCAATGGCCGGAATCGGCGGGTGGTGGCTCGGACAGAGCGCCGATGAAACCGATACGGCCATTCCCGCTTTCGTGAATCGGGCGCTCGCCGATTACGATATGCCCACGCCCCATGATGACTCCCGGGCCGCCAAGATGCCGTTTCCGCCCAAAATAGATGCCATGATCAAACCGCCGCCCGATAGAATTAATCTTGCGGTCGGAATTTCCAACTTGATTCCGAACGGGTTTAAGGTAACGAAAAAACGCGTCATTACGGCGGCGGGTGAGGAAACCCTGCGGCTCGACTTCTCGGCGCTCGACGGTCGCAATCTCAGCCTTTTCCTCGGCGCTCGAGGGTGGAACGAGACTCCCGCAACCAGCGTCGCAAAAAAAGGCAATACGTCGGCAGTTTATTGGCATGACGGTCCCCTCTCCTTTGGGCTTGTCAGCCGAATGTCGAAAGAGGAAATTTTACGAATCGCCGAAACCATTCGCCACTCGGCGCAGTTCCGCCGCAGGATTCTCGATGAACGCTTGAGGCCGAATGACGGTCAAGGCCAGGGGCTGTCAGCGCAGCATAAATCCGTTCCCCTGAAGTCGTTCTCCGATATTCCCGAAATTTACGGTAATTCGCCGCAAAAACCTTTCCCGCCGGCAAGGATGCCCGGGATCGTGAACGATCTTTGATGTCGTTCGAGTGCCGCCGCTTGGAAGCTTACGGGGAATGAATTTCCCGGTCCCGGTGGTAGGCGTCGTGAAAATCCTTGAGCATTTGCCCGACGTCCTTGTTGTAATCCGCGCGCTGCAACAGCCCTCGGATGACGAAACAGGCGAACGAAACCGCTTCGCCCTTGCCGCGCAGGCGAAACTCGCTTGCGAACCGCTCCAGATCGTCGTGGATCGATTTGCGCGCCATCACGTTCAGCTGTTTTTTTACGAGACGGTGTTTATCCCGCCATTTCTTCTGTGCCTGGGACGTAGCCATGGCGCCCCTCCTCTATCGTTGACGATAGATCGTCCAGGAAACCGATAACTCTACTAGTAGAGTAGGATGCCGTCAATGAAATTACGAATCGGTTATTTTTCCCCTTAATGAGCCGCCGCGTTGCGCGAACCGGGCGGCGTTTTGGGCGTCCAGCCTCACCTTCAAATTGATAGCCTCCTCGGTATCGCGCCGTTCGATCACTTCGCCGTGGCCGTATAGCCAGGCGAGCGTGGCGCCGTCCTCCGGCTTCAGGGAAAGCTCCAGCACTTCCATCGTGCGCGAAATCTGAGTATCGAGCGTGCCGAGCAGATCCGCGCATCCTTCTCCGGTGACGGCGGACAGCATGACGACCGGCGTGTTCGCGCGCTGAATTTTGTTGAGCAACGCGGCGCGCTCCGCCGGCACGAGCAGATCGATCTTGTTCAGGACTTCGACCATCGCGTGTTCGCGGGTTTCGGTAATGCCGACATCGCGCAACACGGTGTGGACATCCGCCTTTTGCGCTTCCGTGTCGGGATCGGCGCAATCGCGCACATGCACGATGATGTCGGCGGCGCGTACCTCTTCGAGGGTGGCATGGAACGCGTTGACCAATTCGTGCGGCAAATCGGAGATGAAACCGACCGTATCGGACAGGATCACGGTGCGCCCGGACGGCAGATCCAATTTGCGCATGGTCGGGTCCAGGGTCGCGAATAATTGGTCCTTGGCGGTGACGTCGGAATCGGTAAGCCGGTTGAAAAGCGTTGATTTTCCGGCGTTGGTATAGCCCACCAGCGCCACCACGGCATACGGCACCCGGGCGCGCGCCTTGCG
>JBBDTH010000100.1:0-5573 GCA_040904505.1 Rhodospirillales bacterium
TACATCGCCGCCATCACCAAACTGATCGGCCGGCCGATCCCGCCGGTCGACCTCGACTCCGACTCCGGCGCCGAAACCGCCGCGGACGAATCCGCGCCCGAGGCCCAGACCGAAACCAAGACCGAAACCAAGACCGAAACCAAGACCGAAGCCAAAACCGATGGGCGCGCGGACAAAGGCCGCCGGCGCGGCGGCAACAGAGGCACCCGGAAAGACGAGCGAACAGAGGCCCGGAAAGACACCCCGAAAGACGAACATCGGGCCGCGCGCACCGAGACGCACGACCGGAGCCCGGTTCTCGGCATGGGGGAACACACCCCGGCGTTCCTGCTGAACGCGGTCGAGCCCGAACAGCCGCAAGAAAAGGCAAAGGCGAAACCGAAGGCGAAGGCGAAGGCGAAAGCGAAACCGAAACGCAAAGCCGCCGCCAAACGCGCGCCGCAGCCCACACAAAACGCCGAAAACGACGCCTAGAGCCGGTCATGCTTAGTCGGAATCGCTAATTGCCAACCATTTGGCATGGGCCAAAGCAGCGATCCGACAACCCTGTGAATCGGCTCTAGCGTAACCCGCCGACACGACGCCCAACACGGAAACAAAACGTTTTTCACTAAAAGCCGTCATGCCCCGGCTTTAGCCCGGGGCATCCAGAATTTCATAGAAACTGGATTGCCCGGGCAACAAACACCGAACGCAAGCGTTCGCCGTTTGGCCGGGCAATGACGCTAATGGCTGACGATCCGCTTACTTCGGCTGGGGCACCAGGCGCAGATACGGTTTCACGGTTTTCCAGCCGCCCGGAAATTTCCCCTTGGCGTCGGCGTCCGACAGCGACGGCACGATGATGCAGTCGTCGCCGCTTTGCCAATTCACCGGCGTCGCGACGCTGTGCTTCGCCGTCAATTGCAGCGAGTCGATCACCCGGAGAATTTCGTCGAAGTTCCGTCCCGTGCTCATGGGATACGTGATCATCAACTTGATCTTCTTGTCCGGCCCGATGACGTAAACGTTGCGCACCGTCAGATTATCCGCCGCGCTGCGCCCCTTGGCGTCGCCCATCACGTTCGGATGGATCATGCCGTACAACTTGGCGACCTTCATGTCGGCGTCGCCGATCATCGGGTAGTTCGGCGCGTGCCCCTGGGTTTCCGCGATATCCTTCGACCAGGCCTTGTGATCGTCGACCGAGTCCACGCTCAAGCCGATGATCTTGACGTTCCGCTTGTCGAACTCGGATTTGAGGCCCGCCATATAGCCGAGTTCGGTCGTGCACACCGGCGTGAAATCCTTCGGGTGCGAGAACAACACCACCCAACTATCGCCGATCCACTCGTGAAAGTTGATGGTTCCTTCCGTGGTTTCCGCCGTGAAATCGGGCGCGGTATCGCCGAGCTGAACCGTCATGACATCCTCCTTGATATTTTCGAATAAACCTATTCTCCCCTCCTCCGCGCGACCGGCACGGGCGAGGCATTTTTCATTATAGGGTTTATATAGGCAAGCTCCGGGCCGATGATAAGGGCCGATGATAATGGCCCAATCAGGAGGCTAGATGTAATAGGCCTTCAGCGGCGGAAACCCGTTGAACCCGACCGACGAGTAGGACACCGTATAAGCGCCCGTGCTGATCAGCTGGACCTTGTCGCCCGATTTCAAGGAGAGCGGCATGGTATAGCCGGCCTTTTCATACAGCACGTCCACGCCGTCGCAGGTCGGCCCGGCGATTACCACGGGGCCTTCCGCCTCGCCGTCGTGCGGGGTGCGGATCGGATATTTGATGGCCTCGTCCAGGGTTTCGGCCATGCCCGAAAACATACCGACGTCGAGATATACCCAGCGGGTCGGATCGACATAGTCCTTCTGCGAAACCAGCACGACCTCGGACTGCACCAAACCGGCCTCGGCGGCGATGGCCCGGCCCGGCTCGATCACGACATGCGGGATTTTATTGCCGAACGCGGCCGTCAGGGCCTTGGTGATCGAATCGGCGTATTCGCCCAGGCCCGGAATTTCATCGCGGTACTGGGCCGGAAAACCGCCGCCCAGGTTGATCATGCGCAACTCGATCCCGGCCCGGCGCAGATCGGTGAATACCATCGCCGCGCGCGCGATCGCCACTTCCCATTGCTTCACGTCGCGCTGCTGTGAACCGACATGGAAGGAAACCCCGTACGGGTCGAGTTTCAGGTCGCGCGCGCGGATCAACAGATCGCGGGCCATGTCGAGCTCACAGCCGAATTTCCTCGACAGCGGCCAGTCAGACCCTTCGTCCGACGTGATCAGGCGGCAATACACTTTCGAGCCGGGCGCCCATTCGGCGAGCTTTTCCAGTTCGGCCTCGCTGTCGAAGGCGAACATGCGCACGCCCCGGTCGTAGGCTTGCTTGATCTCGCTCACCTTCTTGATCGTGCTGCCGTAGGAAATATGTTCGGGCGCGGCGCCGACCCGCAAACACTCCTCGATCTCATAGGCGCTGGCCGCATCGAAGTGCGAGCCCGCATCGACCAGGGTTCGCAGGATTTCCGGCGCCGGGTTGGCCTTGACGGCGTAATAAACGTCCGCCAGCGGCAACGCCGCTTTCAAACGCTCGTAGTTCTCGCGGATGACATCCAGGTCCAACACCAAAAACGGCGTCGGCGGATTTTCCTCAGCCAGAAAACGCTCAATCTTGGGGGTCATCACGGCGTCCTCCCCGTTGGAAAAGCAGCGCTAAATAATGGATTTATATCAACCCCGCAAGAGGAGATGAGGGGTCGGCATATTTTTTCTTCGCCATCCGCCCGGCCCGGTAGGCCAGCCGGCCCGATTCAATGGCCAATTTCATGGCTTTCGCCATCATGACCGGGTCCCGCGCCTCGGCGATGGCGGTATTCATCAAAACGCCGTCGCAGCCCAATTCCATGGCGATCGCCGCATCCGACGCGGTTCCGACGCCGGCATCGACCAGCACCGGCACCTTGGACTGCTCGACGATCAGGCGGATGTTGATCGGGTTCTGTATCCCGAGGCCCGAACCGATGGGCGCGGCCAACGGCATGATCGCGACGCAGCCGAGATCCTCGAGCCGTTTCGCCATGATCGGATCGTCGCTGCAGTACACCATGACCTTGAAGCCCTCCTTGGTCAGGACTTCCGCGCATTCGAGGGTTTCGATCATGCGCGGGTAGAGGGTTTTCTGATCGCCCAGCACCTCGAGCTTCACCAATTCCCAGCCGCCGGCCTCGCGGGCCAGCCGAAGCGTGCGCAAGGCTTCATCCGCCGTGAAACAGCCCGCCGTGTTCGGCAGGTAGGTGTATTTCTTGGGATCGATGAAATCGGTCAGCCGCGGCTGATCGGGGTCGCTGATGTTGACCCGGCGCACGGCGACCGTCACGATTTCGGCGCCGCTGGCCTCGACGGCGCGGGCGTTGGTCTCGTAATCCTTGTATTTGCCGGTACCGACGATCAGACGCGAGCGGAACGTGCGTCCCGCGACCTCCCAGGTATCCTCCGCGCGCCGCGCCGCGGCGTCATCCGGCGCGCCGCCGCCGATAAAGTGAACGATCTCGATTCGATCGCCCTCGCTCAGCGCCGTTGCCCGGTAAAGCGATTTCGGCACGACCTCGAGATTCCGCTCGACCGCGACTTTTCGCGAATCGAGACCGATTTTCGAGAGCATCTCATCGACGCTCAAGGGAGCGCCGAAATCACGCTTTTCGCCGTTAATCGTTAACTGCATTCCTCTCAGTCCTTGCTCGACAGGCCTTCACGCCATGTATGGTGACAGAGGGCCCGGCTGTCAACGGGGCGCCCCGACAAGCCGGTATTCCTATAGCGCCGACGCATGCTATACAACCGGGGTAAGCAAGCCTGATCAATCGGGTAAGCAAGTCTATCATGACGGCCAGGGCTACCAAGGTGAAATGACAGCCAAAATCCTCGTTTTGAACGGTCCCAACCTAAACATGCTCGGGACCCGGGAACCCGAAATCTACGGTGCCCAAACGCTCGGCGATATCGAGGCGGCCTGCCGGACCACGGCCACCTCCCTGGGGCTCGCGGTCGAGTTCCGGCAAAGCAATATCGAGGGTGTGTTGGTGGATTGGATTCAGCAGGCCCCCAAGGGCGGCTTCGCCGGCCTGGTGATCAACGCCGGGGCCTATACCCATACCTCGGTCGCCGTTTTGGACGCCCTGCTCTCGTGCGATTTGCCGGTGATCGAAGTTCACCTGTCGAACATTTTTCAACGCGAAGAATTCCGCCACCACTCGTATATCTCCAAAGCGGCGCGCGGCGTCATCTGCGGGTTCGGCGGCCACGGATACCGATTGGCTCTCGAAGGATTGGCCGAATTACTCAATAAAGGGAATTAAACACAAAGATGAGCGACGCGAAAAAACACGACATTGACGAAGCCGTCATCCGCCGTTTGGCCGAACTCTTAGACGAGATCGGCGTGACCGAGATCGAATACGGCGGCGCCGATTGGCATGTCCGGGTCGCCAAGGGCGCCCGCGCCATTGCCGCGCCCGTCGCGCCCGCATCCGCGTCCGTCGCACCGGGCGGCGGCGGGGCCCCGGCCTCCGCGAGCGCCGGTATTGCGCCGGATCACCCGGGTCTCGTCAAATCGCCGATGGTCGGCCTCGCGTATCTGACCGAAAAGCCGGGCGAGCCGCCGCTCGTCAAGGTGGGCGATCCGGTCAAGGAAGGCCAGACCCTTCTGCTGATCGAGGCCATGAAGGTTTTCAATCCGATCAAGGCGCCCAAAGCCGGCACGATCGGTCAAATTTTCGTCAAGAACGAAGCCCCCGTCGAATTCGGCGAACCGTTATTGATCATCGAATAAACCGCCCATAAATAATCCGGTTCGACACACATCATGTTCGATAAAGTCCTGATCGCCAATCGAGGGGAAATCGCGCTGCGCATTCAGCGCGCCTGCCGGGAAATGGGGATCAGCACGGTCGCCGTTCACTCGACCGCCGATACCGACGCCATGTATGTCCGCTTGGCCGACGAGGCCGTCTGCATCGGCCCGCCGGCGGCCAAGGACAGCTATCTCAACGAACACGCGATCCTGTCCGCGGCCACCGTCACGAACGCCGATGCGATCCATCCGGGATACGGCTTTCTGTCCGAAAACGCCGCTTTCGCCGCCAAGGTCGAGGAGCACGGCTTCACCTTCATCGGCCCCTCGCCCGACCATATCCGGCTGATGGGCGATAAAGTCGCCGCCCGCAAGGCCGCGATCGGAGCCGGCATTCCGCTGGTGCCGGGCTCGGACGGCGCCATCACCGACGTCGCGGCCGCGCGCGCGCGGGCCGACGAGATCGGCTATCCCGTTTTGATCAAGGCGTCGGCCGGCGGCGGCGGTCGCGGCATGAAAATCGCGAACAGCCCGGAAGAATTCCAGCAAGCCATGAATTTGGCCAGCAACGAAGCCCAGGCGGCGTTCGGCAACGGCGAGGTCTATTTCGAAAAATACCTGAGCAAACCGCGCCACATCGAAATCCAGATCCTGGCCGATAATCACGGCAACGTGGTCCATCTCGGCGAACGGGATTGCTCGTTACAGCGGCGCCATCAAAAACTGC
>JBBDTH010000101.1:0-31746 GCA_040904505.1 Rhodospirillales bacterium
GAACGCTTCCGGCAAAAACGTCGCCCGCGCGGGAAATTGCGCCGGATCGTTCGCGGCCCGCGCGCCGGCGGCGGCGCACACCGCCGCGATCGAGATCAGGAGGATAAGAAACGGTTGTCGGCGGGTCGTTCGGGGCATGCTCTAAATCGGTAAACGGGTTGCAACCTGCGGTGCCGAAACGGCCTTCAACGCGTTCCCCCCGAGCGTGGCGTTCATCGGCATCGTTTTTTTTAATTAGCCAGCCAAGTACTTGTCAGAATAGCCTAGTTTCCTTAAGAAAACCTAACGTTTTCAGAAAAAGGCGCGGATGGATGGCGGTATACACCGAGGTTGGCGATGAAGAGCTTGCCGCCTTTGTCGCCGAATACGATATCGGCGGAATCCGGGCCTGCAAGGGCATCGCCGAGGGAATCGAGAACTCTAATTATCTGCTGACCACAGATCGCGGCGCCTTCATCCTGACTCTTTACGAAAAGCGGGTAAACCCGGAGCATCTGCCCTTTTTTCTGGGCCTGATGGATCACTTGACGGCCAAGGGGCTGCCGTGCCCGTTGCCGGTCAAGGGCAAGGACGGACAGGCCTTGCGCCGCTTATGCGGCCGCCCGGCCGCGATCGTGACGTTTCTCGACGGGATGTGGCCGCGCCGAATCAAGGCGCAACACTGCGCCGAGGTCGGGGCGGCCATGGCGCGCTTGCATCAGGCGAGTCTCGATTTTCCCTTGCAGCGGCCGAACGATTTGTCGATGCCGGCGTGGCGCCCGCTCTTTTCGAGTTGCGCCGGACGGGCCGATTCCGTACAGGCCGGGTTATCGGCGATTTTGGCGCGGGAACTGGATTTCCTCGAATCCGCGTGGCCCGAGAGCTTGCCGTCGGGAGTCATTCACGCCGATCTGTTCCCGGATAACGTCTTTTTTCACGGCGGCGAGGTTTCGGGCATTATCGATTTCTATTTCGCCTGCAACGATTTCTTTGCCTATGAATTGGCGATTTGTTTGAACGCCTGGTGTTTCGAGAACGACCACAGTTTTAACGTGACGAAAGCCCGCCGTATGCTCAATGCCTACCGTCATATCCGGCCCTTCAACGAAGCCGAGCTTAACGCCTTGCCGATTCTGGCGCGCGGCAGCGCCATGAGGTTTTTGCTGACGCGGCTGTACGATTGGCTTCATGCCCCGTCGGGGGCCCTGGTAACGCCGAAAAATCCCCTGGAGTATCTCGACAAGCTCCGGTTTCATCAGGGCGTCGGCGGACCCGGCGCCTACGGGTTGGAGTGACATGACGACTAAAACGGAAGAACAAAACAATGGCGTTGAATTGTTCACGGACGGCGCCTGTTCCGGCAATCCCGGCCCCGGCGGATGGGGCGTACTCATTCGCTGGCGCGACCACGAAAAGGAGCTTTGCGGCGGTGAGTCGGAAACGACCAACAACCGCATGGAGCTGATGGCCGCGATCCAAGGGCTGGAGGCCCTCAAGCGCGGCGTTACCGCCGTTCTCTATACGGACAGCAAATACCTGCAGGACGGCATTACCCGGTGGATCAACACGTGGAAGCGCAACGGCTGGAAAACCTCCGCCAAGAAACCCGTCAAGAACGTCGATCTTTGGCAGCGCCTCGATACGGCCCTTGAGCGTCATCGGGTCGAATGGCGCTGGGTCAAGGGGCATTCGGGACACCCCGAGAACGACCGCGCCGATGAGCTCGCGAGACGGGGGCTCGAAGACCACCGCGCATGAAAAAAGGCTTTTCGAAACGATGTCCGAAAAGCCCTTTTGAAAATTCGGCCGGATTTAGATCGGATTCACAGGATCTAGATCGGATCATGATTTATCGGAAACAATCTTTGGTTTCGATAAATCATGTGAATCCGATCTACATCAATAACTTAGAGCCGATTCACAGGGTTGTCGGATCGCTGGTTGCCAACCATTTGGCACGGGCCAAAATGCTGATTCCGACTAACCATGACCGGCTCTAACCGAGGTGCTTGAGCAAGGTCTCCGCGCTGGTCTTGCCGTAATCGCCGTCTTCGAGATTCAGTTCCTTGACGACGCCGTTGTCGACGATCATGGAGAAGCGCTGCATGCGAACGCCCATGGCATTCGCCGTGCGGTCGAGTTCCAGGCCGAGCGCCTTGGCCAATTCGGCATTGCCGTCGCCGACCATTTTCACTTTGCCGGCGGCGCCGTGTTGGTTGCCCCAGGCATTCATCACGAAGGCGTCGTTCACCGAAACGCACACGATTTCGTCGACGCCCTTGGCTTTCAGGGCGTCGGTATTGGCGACGAAGCCGGGCAGGTGCTTGGCCGAGCAGGTTCGCGTATAGGCGCCCGGCAGGCCGAACACGGCAACTTTCTTTCCCTTGAACAAGTCGTCGGTCGGAACGCCCTCGAGTCCGCCCGCGCCCATCGTTTTCAGGGTCACGGAAGGAAATTTATCGCCGGCTTTGATGGTCATGATATGGGCCTCGCTGTTTTTTAGAGTTGCGCTAGGATTTTATCGGCGCTCGATACCTCGAATGCCGACGGCGCGTCCTCGACATTCAAACTTTTTACGACGCCGTCATCGATCAGCATCGAAAACCGTTTTGCCCGGGTGCCGAGCCCGGCGGCGGAACCGTCGAACGTAAGCCCCAGCGTGTTCGCATAGATGCCGCTGCCGTCCGCGATCATGGTGATCTTGCCGAGCGCGCCCTGATCTTCCGCCCAGGCTTTCATGACGGCCGGATCGTTGACCGAAAGGCAAACGATCGAACTCACGCCCTTGGATTTCAGCGCATCCGCATGTTCCAGATAGTTCGGCATGTGTTTGGCCGAACAGGTTGGTGTGTAAGCGCCCGGTACGGCGAATAAAGCAACTTTCTTGCCCTTGAAAAGATCGTCCGTGTTGACGTCTTCGGCATCGCCGCTGTTGATCGCCTTCACGGTGGCCGATGGCATTTTATCGCCGACTTTAATGGTCATGAGAATCCCCTTGGTAAAAATACCTTCATTGTCCCTTGGCGGGTTCGCCCCCAACAAATAAGCAATTTTGGCTTAAAGTCCATCCCTGTTTCGAGCAAGAATGCTACGGGTCCCGGCGTTCCGCCGTGGCGCGCGATTCGGCTTGATCCAAGGCTTTCAAGACGGCGGCCTTGGTCAGCAGTTCCGGCAAGGCTATGCCCTTTGGGGCGTTCGGGCCGTAGACCGCGTTGAACGGGATGCCGTACCGTCCGAATTTCGCAAGATAGTGCGCGATGGCGTCATCGGGGCGGGTCCAGTCGGCCCGCATGGCGATGATCCGTTTATCCTCGAACCGGCGCCGGATCGGCGCGGTATCGAGCACCAATGCCTTGTTGACCTGGCAGGTGATGCACCAATCCGCGGTAACGTCGATGAAGACGACGTTACCCTGCTCGACGAGGCGCGCGATCGCCGGCTCATCGAACCGTGCCCAATCATCCGAGAGCTTACTGTCCCGCGGTATCGAACCGGGTCCGGCGGTAAGCCATGCCGGGATCATGAAAGCGATAATTGCAAGCACGCCGATTGCGGGCCATGCCATGCGCGTCATGAACGGCGCACGATGATCGCGGGCATACAAGAGCACGGTAATCGCGACGAGGATTGCCGCGCACACGCCGGCCGCCAACACGCCGACGAGGGATGCCAAGACGCTAAGAAGCCATATCGCGGTCGCGGCCAGCGCGAACCCCAGGATTTTACGGAGGATGATCATCCAGCGTCCGGGGCGCGGGAGCGCCGTGGCCAGGGTCGGCACGGCGGCGATCAGCAGATAGGGCAGGGCCAGTCCGATGCCGAGGGCGATGAAGATCGTCCATATTTCCAAGGTGCCCCGGGACAGGGCGAATCCGATGGCCGTTCCCAGGAACGGCGCCGAGCAGGGCGTCGCCAGGAGAGTCGCCAGAATGCCGGTCACGAAGTGTCCGCCCAAGCCGCGGACGTGGCCGGCCTGCGCGCCCGCATCGGCAATCCGGCGCGGTAAGGAAACCTCGAAAAAGCCCCAGAGGTTGCAGGCAAACAGCATGACGACGATGGCCATTGCGATCAGGAACCAGGGGTGCTGAAACTGAATGCCCCAACCGATCGACATGCCGGCCGTCTTGAGCGCGATGAGGCCGCCGGCGAGGACCAGGAATGAAAAAACGATTCCGGCCGCCGAGGCGATAAAGCTGAGACGAACCTCCTTCGATTGCCGACCGCCGTGACTTACGACGCCAAGCAGCTTGATCGAAATAACGGGAAGGACGCACGGCATGAGATTCAAGATCAGGCCGCCCAGGAGAGCGATCAAAACGATTTGCCATAACCCGGTATAAGAGGCGGCGGGCGAACCGTTCGAGGACGGTTCCGGCGCAAGCACAAGACGGGTTTCGATGCTGCGGTTGCCGTCGACCAGGGTAAAGGTGAGGGGGTGTTCGGCAAGTGCGCTTACCCCGCCTTTCAAATCCTTCAGGCCGAAGACGGAAATCTCAAAATGGGCCTGGGCATTTTGCCGCGCGAGGGTAATGCGGGGCTTGCCGAACTGCAGATCCCTGCCGCCCTCGACGAAAATATCCGGTTGCTCGAACGGCTTCGATTCCGACGATGCCGTTACCGACACGGCCGGTTTCTCGGCGGTGCCGGCCAGGACGACCCGTTCGATTTTTAAGCCGTATCCCGTGCCCGCGCCGGGAACGAGGGCTTGAAACCGATTGATGAGATGGGCATGGCGGCTTGCGTCCGCGGGGCCCGCCGGCAGCGATAAAGAGAGGGTGGCGTTATAGGGAATGCAGATTTCCTTGCAGGCAAGGAAATCGAGTTTGGCGCGGGCATTCAGGGCAACGCCCGGCTCGGCAAGCGTCGCCTGTAGGGGCAGGACGACCTCGTCCGTATAGCCTTGCGAGTCGAAGCCGAGAATCGAGAACCGTTTCGGGATCGGCCACGAAATTTCGGCGCTTTTCAGGTTCGTCGACTCGCGCCAATCGAGGCGCGGGGGAAATCCGGCATCGCCCGGGGATCGCCAATAGATTTTCCAGCCATCCTCGAGTTTGAAGTGGAGGCCGAGGGGGGCTTGCTTTTTATCGCCGACGGCCGTTACGGCCGAAATGAGGCGGGCTTGAACATACTCCGATTGAAACCACGCGGAGGCGGGCGAATCGGAAGCGCCGGCCGGGGCGCAAACCGTTCCGGCGAGTTGCAGGAAGAACAGGAAGAATAAGAATCTGAGCCAGCGCATATGCCGTTGGAGATGCTGCCATTTAAGCGAACGCGGGCGTCGCGCCGCCGTGAAATCACCCTAATTTGTTGGATTATATCGCATTTTGCCGGTTGCGGTGACAAGTCAAATACCGATCACGAAACCTTGATCTCGGGGAGCGCCCAAGTAAGTCCCGTAAATGGCTTTGGATGAAGGGAAAGCTTTGCCACAATGTTGTCGTAATGTGGTGTGAACCTTATCTATTAGGAATACCGGTATTGTTCAGGCTCGTCGCATTCAAAAAGGAGCAGTGGCAATGACGGAACAAAACGATACGTCCTTATCGGGACAATTGCTCGTGGCGATGCCGGGGATGCCGGATCCTCGTTTTGCAAAAACCGTAATCTATATGTGCGCCCATAACGCGGACGGCGCCATGGGCCTTGTCGTCAATCGCGCCATCGACTCGTTGACCTTTCCGGATCTGCTGGAACAGCTCGGGATCGATACGGCGCATGTCAGCCAGCAAATCCGGGTGCTATTCGGCGGACCCGTCGAATCCGGCCGGGGCTTCGTGCTGCACTCCTCCGATTACCGGCAAGACGGGACGATGTCCGTGGACGAAAAAGTCGCCCTGACCGCCACGGTCGATATTCTCAAGGCCATCGCGGGCGGTACGGGCCCTCATCAAAGCCTGCTTGCTTTGGGATACGCGGGGTGGGGGCCGGGCCAGCTCGACGGCGAGATGAAGGCGAACGGTTGGTTGAATGTCGCCGCCGACGAGTCGCTGGTTTTCGACGGCGGCTTGGACACGAAATGGGAACGGGCGCTGAAGAAGATCGGAATCGACCCGCTGTTGCTTTCGAACGAGGCCGGCAACGCGTAAGGGGGATAGCCCAGAGGGGACGGCGATCAGCGTTGCAGCTGTCGCGTCAGATCGGAAAAATCGTCGATCTTGGCGATACGGCCCAAAGCCGCGAACGTCGGCGTGCCGCCGGTTAAGGTTCGGGCGACATTTTCGACGTCGGGAATGGTCACGGCCTCGATTTTCTCGACGACTTCTTCAAGCGGCAAGGGCCGTTTGAAAATCATCATCTGCCGCGCTAGTTGCTCGCAGCGCGACGACGTGCTTTCCAGGGACATGAGCGTCGCCGCTTTGAGTTGCGCCCGCGCCCGGTTGACTTCGGCGTCGTCGATGCCGTCACAGCACTTGCGGATTTCCTCGCAGATCACCGGCATGAGTTCCTTCGCCTCGTTTTCTCCCGTTCCGGCATAAATGCCGAAGATGCCGGAATCGTGATAACAGGAAACGAAACTGTAAATGCTGTAAACAAGCCCGCGCTTTTCGCGTACTTCCTGGAACAATCGCGACGACATCCCGCCGCCGAACAGGTTGGCGAAAATCGACGCGGCGTAAAACTCCGGGGTTTCATAAGGAAGTCCTTCGAAACCGAGCACGATATGGGCTTGTTCGATATCGCGGCTCGCGCGGAAGTCGCCGCCGACGTACTTGGCGGTTTCCCAGGGCGCGGGATCGTTGCCGGGCAGGCCGGCGAAGGCGGCCTCGGCGAGCTTTACAAGGTCGTCGTGGTCCAGTTTGCCGGCCGCCGACAGCACCATGCGCGGCGCGTTGTAATTGTTGCGCATGAAATCGATGATGGTATCGCGCGGCAGATTTTGGATGCGCTCGGCGACGCCCAGGACGGATCGGCCGAGGGCCTGGTCCGGGAACGCCGTTTCCTGAAAATGATCGAAAATAATATCGTCGGGCGTATCGTTGGTTTGCAGGATTTCCTGCACGATGACGGCGCGCTCGCGCTCGAGTTCCTCGGGGTCCATGGTCGCGTTTTGGAGAATGTCGGCCAGGATAACGACGGCCAGCGGCAAGTCCTCCTTGAGAACCTTGGCGTAATAGGCCGTGTTTTCGCGCGAGGTGTACGCGTTCAAATGGCCGCCGACGGTTTCGATTTCTTCGGCGATATCGCGGGCGCTGCGCCGCCGCGTTCCCTTGAATGCCATGTGTTCCAAAAGATGGGAGATGCCGTTCACGTCCAGGTGCTCATGACGGGCGCCGACATCGACCCAGACGCCGACGGAGACGGTTTCCACCGACTCCGTGGTGTCGGATATGACGCGGAGTCCGTTCGCAAGCGTGGTCGTTCGAACGTTCATAGGGATGCTCTTTTCGTCAATTGAACGGCCATGAAATCGCGCAAGGCCCTCATGTCGTTCGGGTGGTCGACGCACCGTTCGTCGCGTTCGTAAAGATCGGCAAGGCTCGCCGGTAAATCCGGGTGGATGCCGGTCGCTTCCTTGACGGCGGCGGGAAACTTCGCCGGATGGGCCGTCGCGATGGAGATCAAGGGCGACTCCTTTGGATCGTGGCAGGCGGTTCCCGCGACCAGGCCGACCGCGCTGTGAGGATCCAGGAGGTCGCCGGTATCGCGATGGGTCGCGGCGATCGCCGCCTTGGTTTGTTCGTCGTCCACGGCGTGAGCCGCGAAAAGTTTATTCATGCGCTGCCAACGGGCGCGCCCGAAATCTACCTTGCCCGTGCGCCGGAAGCGCTCCATGACCTTGGCGACCTGCTTGCCGTTTCGGCCGTAATATTCGAACAGCAAGCGCTCGAAGTTGCTCGAAACCTGAATGTCCATACTGGGGCTTAAGGTCGGCTGGACCGTTTCGGTCTCCATGACGCCGCTCTGAAAGAACCGGGTCAGGATATCGTTCTTGTTCGAGCCGACGATCAGCCGGTCGATCGGCAGGCCCATCTTGCGGGCGGCGTAGCCCGCGAAGATATTACCGAAATTTCCGGTCGGGACGGAAAAGGTCACGGCCCTGTCCGGGGCGCCGAGGGCGACGGCGGCGTAAAAGTAATAAGCGATCTGGGCCATGATGCGGGCCCAGTTGATGGAATTGACCGCGGAAAGATTCACGCGGTTGCGAAATTCTGCGTCGTTGAACAAGCCTTTGACGAGATCCTGGCAGTCGTCGAACGTGCCGTCGATCGCGATGTTATGGACGTTCGGCGACAGCACACTCGTCATCTGGCGGCGCTGCACTTCCGACACGCGGCCCTTGGGGTGCAGCATGAAAATTTCGATCGCGTCGCTGTCGCGGCAGGCCTCGATGGCGGCCGAGCCGGTATCGCCGGATGTCGCGCCGACAATGGTAATCTTGTTGTTCTCGCCGCGCCGCTTGAGAACGATATCGAACAGCCGCCCGACGAGTTGCAGGGCGTAATCCTTGAACGAGAGGGTCGGGCCGTGAAACAGTTCGAGCAGCCATGTCCCGGGCCCGAGCTGCCTTAACGGCGCGACCGTGGTGTGATCGAACCGATCATAAGTCTCGGCAAGCAATTCGTGGAGTTCGTCGTCGGTCAGGCAGTCGCCGATGAAGGGGCGCATGACGGCGAAGGCGACTTCATGGTACGGCCGTCCGGCCAGGGCGCGGATGTCGGCCTTGCCGAGGCGGGGCCAGCTTTCGGGCACATAAAGCCCGCCGTCGCGAGCCAAGCCCGCAAGGAGGACGTCTTCAAAGGACAGGACCGGCGCCTGTCCGCGGGTGCTGACGTATTTCACGTGCCGCTCCAATTCATCAAAGGCGGCCACCCTATACGCGGCGGAAATCCGGCGCAAGCGGGCTTAACGGGGGCAGCGCCATGCCTGCGGCCCGTCAGTTCAAATAGCGTTGCTCGAGATGATTTTTGAACACTTCGGCGTCCAACGGTTTGCCGGTCGCCTGGATGAGGATATCCCGGGTCGATAACGACGACCCTTTCTCATGAACGTTTCGGCGCAGCCATGTCATCAGGGGCTTGAAATCACCGGTTCGGATTCCGGGAACGATACCGCTGTCGGCCTCGGTCGCCGCCTTGAACAGTTGCGCCGCCGTCATCGCGCCCAACGTGTAGGTCGGAAAATATCCCCAGGCGCCGTCGTACCAATGGATATCCTGCAGGCAGCCCTCGCGATCCGTCGGCGGCGTGATGCCAAGCAGCCGTTTCATGGCCTCGTTCCACGCACCCGGCAGGTCCCTTATTTTAAGGTCGCCCTCGATCATCGCTTTTTCCAAGCGGTAGCGCAAAATGACGTGTGCGGGGTAGGTCACCTCATCGGCGTCGACCCGAATGAAATCGGGCGTAACGCGGGTATAAAGCCGGTAGAGATTGTCGACGGTCCAAGCCTCGCCGCGGCCGTCGAAGGCATCGGCGATAATCGGCGTGGCGTATTCCAGGAACGGCCGGGATCGGCAGACCTGCATTTCGATCAGCAGGGATTGGCTCTCGTGCATGCTCATGCCGCGGGGATCGCCGACGGGTTGCGTGCGCCACGCCGGGGGCAGGCCGCGCTCGTACAGGGCATGGCCGGTTTCGTGCAGGACCCCCATCAAGCTCGATGTGAAATCGTTTTCGTCGTAGCGCGTGGTGATGCGGATATCGTCGGGCGTGCCCCCGCAAAAGGGATGCAGGCTGATATCCAGCCGGCCGTGGTCGAAATCGAAACCGAGGGCTTCCATGAATTTTATGCCGAGCGCTTGTTGTTTTTCCTCGGGAAACGAGCCGGCGGGATAAACGATCGGTTGTCGGCGCGCTTGATGTTCCAGCACACGCGGGAGAAAGTCGGGGAGGAAGGCCTCCAGGGTTTCGAACTCCCGATCGATTTCGGCGCTGCTCGCGCCGGGCTCGTATTTGTCGAGAAGAGCGTCGTACAGGCCGAGCCCGAGTGTGCCGGCCTTAACGGCGGCAACTTCCTGAACGATGCCGAGCAGCTTTTCGACGTGCGGCAGGATCATGGCGAAATCGGCAGTGGGGCGGGCCGTGCGCCACACCGTTTCGCACGCCGATTCGGCCTTCGAGCGGGCAACCACCAAAGCCTCGGGCAAGGCCGCCGCATGCGCCCACTGGCGCCGCATCTCGCGCAGGTTCGCGTGTTGCCAGGCGTCGAGCCCGTTCAGGGCTTCCGCTTGGCCGAGTAAATCGGCGGTGTCGGCGGCCGTGAGGATGCCGTGTTGCACGGCCTTGAGTTCGGCGAGCTGCTCAGCACGCGCGGCCGCGCCGCCGCGCGGCATCATCGTCGACATGTCCCAATGGAGCACGGCCTCGGCCTCGGACAACGCCTTGAGCCGCCGATAGCGCTCCTCGAGTTTTTGATAGGGGGTGGTGGGCATGATGCTTAAATGGGGAGAAAAATAACCTTGTCCACCAGAAGGAAAACGAAAATCAAAAACAGATAGAGAATGCTGAAAAAGAACATCGGGCGCGCCGTCGACTCCGGGGTTTTGATGGGGTCGGCGGGATCGCGCCAAACACGCACCGCATGAAACAGCAGAACCGCGCCCAATAAAATCGCCGCCGAGCAATAGATCCAGCCGGACATGCCGATCGCGACGGGCAGAAGCGTCGTCGGCACCAACAGCAGGCTGTAAATCAGGATCTGGATTTTCGTCGCCTTGATGCCGGCGACCACCGGCATCATCGGCACGCCGGCCTTTTCGTAATCGCCGCACCGGTAAAGCGCCAGGGCCCAGAAATGGGGCGGCGTCCACATGAAGATGATCGCAAACAGAACAAGCGATTCGATCGAGACGGCGCCGGTTACGGCGGCCCATCCGATCATCGGCGGGAAGGCGCCCGAGGCGCCGCCGATCACGATGTTCTGAGGCGTGCGCCGCTTGAGCCAGATGGTGTAGATGAAAACATAGAACGCAATCGTTCCGGCCAGCAGGACGCTTGCCATCGCGTTGACGGCGAAGGCCATGACGGCAACGGATAGGATCGACAGGGCCGTTCCCAACCACAGCGCATGAGCCGGCTTGAGCCGTCCTGAGGGGAGGGGGCGGTGTTGCGTCCGCGTCATATGCCGATCGATGTCGCGGTCATACCACATGTTAATGGCGCCGGAAGCGCCGGCGCCGAGGGCGATGCACACGATCGCCACGACCGCCGTCAAGAAGGGAATGGAACCCGGCGCCAGGAAAAGCCCGACGAGCGCGGTGAAAACGACCAGCGACATCACGCGGGGTTTCAGGAGAATGGCATAATCTTTCGCGCGAACGCTGCCGACCGTCGCCACGGCTTCGACCGGGCTCGGTATCGGCTGATTGCCTAATTCATCGCGGCCGGGGGTGTCCGCCAAAAGGCTTTGAGGCACGGTCGTATAAGCTCCGCTTGGATGGTTGGGCCCTATATACACTCATGAGCCATGATTTTCAGGCGTTTTCTTTGGGCCGCATCGGGACCGTGCCCAGCCGGTCCGATAGGAGACGATTCGCTTTAAAAATGCTTTCGTTTTAGGGGGTTAGGGAATGTTCCGTATCTCGCCCCCGGGCGTATCGGTCGAGCCACGTCCCGAGACGCAGCGCCAGGGATTGACCGAAATCGGCACCGACCGCGCCCGTCGATCGCTCGATCAAGGTTCTAATTTCCTCGAGAAGACCGTCGTGTTCGACCTTGCGCTTGGTAAAGTCGGCATCGTGATGGCGCCGCATACGCCGCTCTTCGCGCTGAAAGTACGCGGCGAGGGAGGCATGAATTTCGCTCAACAGAAAAACGATTTCAGGGCCGGGCGTCGCCTCGTTCAATTGAGAGCAGAGATCGTCGATACGTGCCGACACGTCGTGGGGGTCGTTTTGCATGATTACCGGCGTCGTTTCAGCAAGGCCCGGGCGATCGTCCAGATAAACAAAATGCCGCCGACGATGGCGATCAGGGCGCCGACGCCGTTCATGATCATGCCGATATAGCCGCCGAGGGCATCCAAGCCCTGGTCGGCGCCGGCGACCTTGCGCGGCGCGCCATAGCCGCCAGCCCAGAACAAACCGATTGCCGCGAACGTCTGGCCACCGGCAAACAGGAAGATTTGCGCGAAGATGATTTTCGTCATCGCAAGGCTTCTGCCGAGGGCGGGCAGGAACAAGGTGTAATAAAGCCCCATGAACGCCAGATTAATCCCGGCGATGACGCCATGATAATGTGCCGGCGTTCGGGTATCGGCGCCGTCGACGAAAAGCCCGAGCATGCCGCCGATGCCGAAAACCAAAATCGAAAGCGTCAGGCAGAGGAAAGCCGGGTTGCGCCAGGGGTAAGGACCCTTGCAGCGGCACAAAGCGATGCCGGCCATGATTGCGATAAGGACGGTCGGCGGCGCCAAGGCGTATTGAAGATTCGTGAACGCGAGATTGTGTTCGGCGGAGAAAGGCTCGAAATATCCGTAAAAAACGGGGCCCATCAGGGCGGCCAAAACCAGAAGAACGCCCGCCGATTTTATGGCCGCACGGGCAATGGGCCGGCCGCAGGCCTCGGCCAGGTAGGCCCAGGTCCCGATCAGCAGGGCGACGTTCACGAACTGCAGAATATGCCCGAAACCCCAGAAAAGCTGCTCATTGAACGCCTCATCGGGCGTTTCGCCGCGCAGGATCAGATAGGCCCAGACAAGGCAGACGAGCGCGATCGCGAACACCGCCGCCGCGAAGCCGGTCATCGTTTCAAGCGGGGAGCGAGGCGATTCACGGTCGCCCGAGCCGGCGACGAATCGTACGATTTGAACGCACAAGGCTACCGCGAGCACGATAAGCCCGCCGTAAAAAATCGGGTCGATGATCACCGGCACGTAATTATTGAGCGAAGCAACGCCATCGCCGGTAAACGCGGAAACCGCCAATAATAAACAGGCAAAAACCGCGAGCCAGATGGCGGCATTCCCTAACGGCGAAGACGGGAACAGAGAAGACGGCGCGCGCGTGCGGGCAATGCCGAGTTCGAGAAGCGTGCAGAATACGGCGAAGAACCATACGATAAAGGAAAAGATCACATGAACGACCAGGCCTTTGCGGAAGAAATCGAGCGGCCAGATCGAGAGCTTTTCGATGCCGGGAATGCGCGAAACGGCAATCAACAGGGCCATCACGCCGGCAAGGGCCAAGACGCCGATTCCGAGAAGAGCCCATCCTGAAAGATTGTTCCGCTCACGGATGCCGGTTGCAGGCGGCGTCTGTATCGAAACGGTGTCAGCCATGATAGGGGAACAGATGCACGGCCATGACATAGACGACAACGCCCGAGATGCCGACATACATCCATAACGGCCAGGTCCAGCGTGCGATTCGGCGATGCAGGTTAAAGCGTTGCGTAAGGGCGCGATAAACGGTGAGGGGAACCAAGGGGAGAATCGCAATGGCGCCGATCACGTGCACGATCAAGATCGTAAAATAAACCGGCCGGATCCATCCGCTGCCGCCGAATTTGGCGAAGCCCGAATTTGCCTTGTAGATCACGTAAACGACCAAAAACGCCGCCGAGGCCGCGAGGGCTCCCAGCATGCAGGCCCGATGCTTTTGCCATTGACCCTGCCGGATGAAGATGTAGCCGAAACCCAAAAAGATGACGGATACGCCGTTCAAGGCGGCGATGAAATGGGGTAAATCGTTAATGCTGGGCATTACAGGAATAGGGATGCGCCATGACGGGACCTCAAAACAATTTATATATCGTAATGAGGTACATAAAGATTGCGGCCGATAACAAGACGGCAAAAAAGAGCCATTTATACTTCATGATCGGGTCTGGATTGCGGTTTAGGCATAGGAATATCCGTAAACCAGGTTAAGCGCCGGAAATAACGCATCGTCGGGCCGGATCATTACCGGGGCGAAGCCAAAACGCAAGAGCCTCCTGATGAGATCGTTTTGCAGCCGCGCCGGGACCGGCAACGCCGGGTGCCGCGAAGGCCGTTGAATTGTCCTAAGTCAAGGATTCAAAGGCCGAAACACGCCATAAAAGGCTTCCAAATGGGGGGCGACCGTGGTAGCTACACCACGAATTAAATACCGGTGAAGGGTCTGTCCCTTGCATGGTTAAAGTCGGGTTGGAAGCCCGCTTTCAGAGTGGTCACGTTCAGAAATTTGGCAGCAATTAGGTCCCTAGAGCATGGTCAAAACAATCCTACGATATATATGGTTTATTCCCGTCGCGATGATGGCGTTGACGGGGGATGCATCGGCCGATATCGCCCGGCCGTGGCAACTCGGCATGCAGGAGCCGGCGAGCCCGGTCATGGAGTTCGTTAAGGAATTTCACGATTTCCTGTTGATCCTCATTACGCTGATTACGCTTTTTGTTTTGGGCTTGCTGCTTTACGTGGCCGTCAAGTTTAACGAGAAAAGCAATCCGGTCCCGTCCAAGACGACCCATAACACGACGATCGAGGTGTTGTGGACGGCGCTTCCGATTCTCATTCTCGTCGTTATCGCGGTTCCGTCCTTTAAGCTGCTTTATTTTCAGGATCGGACCGTTAAGCCGGAAATGACGCTCAAGATCATCGGACATCAGTGGTATTGGTCATACGAGTATCCGGATCACGGGGATATCAAGTTCGATAGCAACATGGTTCAGACGGCGGACCTGAAAAAAGGCCAGCCCCGGCTCCTCACCGTCGACAATCCGGTCGTGCTGCCGATCGATACCGATATTCGGCTTTTGATGACATCGACGGACGTCATCCACGCCTGGGCGCTTCCGGCGTTGGTGCAAAAGCTCGATACGGTGCCGGGCAGGACCAACGAAACGTGGGTGCGCATCACCAAGGAAGGTACGTATTACGGCCAGTGTTCGGAATTATGCGGCGTTAATCACGGTTTTATGCCGATTACGGTCATCGGCGTCACGAAAGAGAAATTCGCCGCTTGGGTTGCAACCGCGAAGAAGAAATTTGCGCAAACGGATGATGAGAGCGCCCTGCGCGTCGTGCAGGCTAAGTAGCGCACTCGATTATTCGTGAACGCGGTCAAAAAAGGCATCTTTTAAGAGAGGGAAGACCATGGCCTACGGTACAACGGCAGATGCTCACGGAGATCACGCCCATCATCCGACGGGATGGCGGCGTTGGGTATTTTCGACGAACCATAAAGACATCGGCACGATGTATATGATTCTCGCCGCTGTCATGGCGATTGTCGGCGGCCTGATGTCGTGGGCCATTCGGTTGGAATTGGCTGAGCCGGGCATTCAGTACATTACGGACAACCATTTTTATAACGTGTTGGTAACCGGTCATGGCCTGATCATGATCTTTTTCGTCGTCATGCCCGCGCTCATCGGCGGCTTTGCCAATTGGTTCGTGCCTTTGATGATCGGCGCGCCGGATATGGCGTTCCCGCGGATGAACAACATCAGTTTCTGGTTGTTGTTCGCGGCGACGATTTTGGTCAGCCTCGCCGCGTTTACCGGCGGCGGCGCCGGAACCGGGTGGACGGTGTATCCCCCGCTTTCCTCGGCGGATTTCCATCCGACGCCGGCCGTCGATTACGGTATTTTGGCCCTGCACGTTGCGGGCGCGTCTTCGATTCTCGGGGCGATTAACTTCATTACCACGATCCTCAACATGCGTGCGCCGGGGATGACCATTCACCGGATGCCGCTGTTCGTGTGGTCGATCCTGATCACGGCGATTCTGCTGGTATTGGCCCTGCCCGTTTTGGCCGGTGGCCTGACCATGCTGCTGACGGACCGGAATTTCGGCACGACGTTCTTTATTCCTTCCGGCGGCGGCGATCCCATCCTGTGGCAACACCTGTTCTGGTTTTTCGGCCATCCCGAGGTCTACATCATGATTTTGCCGGCGTTCGGTATTGTCAGCCAAGTGGTCTCGACGTTCTCGCGCAAACCCATCTTCGGATATCTCGGCATGGCGTACGCCATGGCCTCGATCGGCGTCGTCGGTTTCGTCGTGTGGGCCCATCACATGTTCACCGTCGGCTTGGATGTGGATACGCGAGCTTACTTCATCGCGGCGACCATGGTGATCGCGGTGCCCACGGGCATTAAGATCTTCAGTTGGATCGCGACCATGTGGGGCGGCTCGATTCGTTTCGACACGCCCATGCTGTGGGCGGTCGGCTTTATCTTTCTGTTTACCCTCGGCGGCGTGACCGGCGTCGTTCTCGCCAATGCGGGTTTGACGAGCGCCGTGCATGACACCTATTACGTGGTTGCCCATTTCCACTACGTTCTGTCGCTGGGCGCCGTGTTCGCGATTTTCTGCGGATTCTATTACTGGATCGGCAAAATGTCCGGACGGCAATACCCCGAAGCACTCGGAAAACTGCATTTTTGGCTTTCGTTCATCGGCGTGAACCTGCTGTTCTTCCCGCAGCATTTCCTGGGCCTTGCCGGCATGCCGCGCCGTATCCCCGATTACCCGGACGTCTATGCCGGCTGGAATATGGTCAGCAGCTTCGGCGCCTTGTTGACGGCGATCGGCACTTTGCTGTTCTTCTATATCGCCTTGAAGACGCTGTTCGCGGGCAAGAAGTGCGCGGACAATCCGTGGGGCGAGGGCGCCACCACGTTGGAGTGGGGCGTACCCTCACCGGCGCCGTTCCATACCCATGAGGATATTCCCGTCATGGGCCGTCATCCGGCCGAATAAGGGATAACGGATCGTCGCCATGGCAAAAGCCGGCCACCGAAACTGGGTTATGGCACTGGTGGTTACATCGGTCGCCGCCGGCATGGTCGGCTTGTCGTTCGCGGCTATTCCGCTTTATCAGCTTTTTTGCCAGGTAACCGGTTACGGGGGCACCACGCAACTGACAAAGGCGGATCGACCGTCACCGGTGCTCGATCGGCGGATGACCGTAAGTTTCGATTCCAATGTCGCGCCGAATCTGGCTTGGAAATTTCGTCCGTTGCAAAAAGAGGTTTCGGTGCGGGTCGGCGAGGAAACGCTGATTTTTTACGAAGCAAAAAATACCTCGGACAAGCCGATCACCGGAACGGCAACGTTCAATGTAACGCCCTATAAGGCCGGCCAATATTTCGTAAAGGTGGAATGTTTCTGTTTTCAGGAACAGACGCTGCAGCCGGGGCAAGCGGTGCAAATGCCGGTCTCGTTCTTTATCGATCCGTCTATCGCGAAAGATAAAAATGCCTATGACCTCGAGGCCATCACGCTGTCTTATACGTTTTTCCGCGCTCTCGATGAGGGGCAGACGGATCCACGGGAAGATGAGGCTTTAGGTAACGAGACTTTAGGTAAAAAGAATCTGTCGGACGTTTCCAATCGAAATCTCAATAAGTCGTAATCTGTCAAAGCGGAGACACCAGTATGGCGAGCGAAGCAGTTAAAAAACATCCCTGGCATATGGTTCGGCCGAGTCCATGGCCCGCGGTGGGCACCTTGGGCGTACTGATTATGGCGCTCGGCGGCGTATGGTTCATGCATGGCGGACCGTCGTGGGGATTTCTTGCCGGCCTCGCGATCGTTTTGTTTTGCATGTACGGCTGGTGGCGCGACGTGGTGTTGGAGGCCGAGGTGGAGAACGAGCACACGGTGCCCGTTCAAGTCGGCCTCCGGATGGGGATGATTCTGTTCATCGCATCGGAAGTCATGTTCTTCTTCGCGTTCTTCTGGGCTTATTTCCACGCCAGCGTTCCGTTCTTGAGCCTCGTTGCTCTAACGGAATGGCCGCCGAAAGGCATCATTCCCTTGCCGACATGGGAGTTGCCGTTTCTAAACACGCTTATTCTTCTCACGTCGGGCGCCACGGTCACGTGGGCGCATCATGCCGTGCAAATCGGCGACCGCAAGAACCTCGTCAACGGAATCGCCGTGACGGTTATCTTGGGGGTTATCTTTTTGGGCGTTCAAGGGTACGAATGGGGCCATGCCGCCTTTCAGTTGAAGGACGGGATTTATCCCTCGACCTTTTTCCTGGCGACGGGATTTCACGGCTTTCACGTGTTGATCGGAACGTGTTTTCTCGCCGTCTGCTGGGTTCGGGCCGCGAAAGGGCATTTCAAGCCCGACCAACACATCGGTTTTGAGGCGGCGGCCTGGTATTGGCATTTCGTCGATGTCGTGTGGCTGTTTTTATTCTGCTGGGTTTACTGGTGGGGTAGTGCGGGTTACGCGCCGGCGGCATCTTAAACCCTTTCCGATATGTCCGAGGCCGACACACCGTCCCTGGGCTCCGTTCTGTTCCGGGGGCTGAGAGGACGGTGTCCGAAGTGCGGCCAAGGTGAACTATTCTCCGGATATCTCAGCGTTGCGACTCAATGCGGGGTCTGCGGCCAGGGTTTTGCCGAGCACGATGCCGCGGACGGGCCCGCCGTGTTCGGCATTTTCATCGTCGGCGGCGCGGTGGTTGCTTTGGCGTTGATTCTCGAGCGGTGGCTGTCGCCCCCGCTTTGGGTCCATGCCGTGTTGTGGGCCCCTTGTATCATCGGCGGTTCCCTCGCCATTTTGCGCCCCATCAAAGGGCTTACCATCGCCCTGCAGCATTATTTCCGGTCCATTGAGAAGCCTCTCGACGACCAGCGTTGGTAAACCGCCCTAATCGCCCTATTTATTCGATAAAGGCTCTATTCCCGGGTTTCTCGGGGAGGATTCGTTTACGAGGTCGCTCCCGGAATGGCTTTATTCGAGAAATCGGGAACCCCGCCCATACTTGGGCGGGGTTTTTCATTTGACCGTTCAGCCGACGTTTGGACAATAGGGGATGCTCAGAGCGATAGAGGCGTCACATGACAGGATTTCTCGCTAATCTCATTAATAATTGGCAGGACGCGCTGGAACGTCACCGGAACAGACCTTTTTTGGAGGCGGCGATGGCGGCATGCGCCGTGATCGCAACGGATGACGGCACGGTTTCTTTTGCCGAACGGGTCCGGGTCGATCAAATTCTCGAAACCTTGGATCAGCTCAATATTTACGATCCTCATGAGGGCGTGGATATCTTTAACGAATATGTCGATGAAATAAGAAAATCGCCGAAAGACGGCCACGACGACGCCATGAAGGCCGTGGAGGCTTTTGCGGGAGAACCCGAATCGGCGTCGCTGTTGATTCGTGTTTGTTTGGCGATTGCCGAAGCGGACGGGCAGGCGACCCTGGCGGATCAAATCGAGATCGTTACGCTGTGCAGCCTGCTGGGGGTCGACCCCGAAGGCATGGGGCTTTATCCCGACAAGCCCATCGAGGAATGGCTTCGACAGAGTGCCGTGACATAAGGCGAAGCCGTAACGGCGCCGCTCCAACATGCCGATGCGTCGAGTTTGCGATTGGGCCATTGACGACGGTTGAACGGTTTTATCCGTCGTCGGCAAGCCGAAGCCCGGTGAATTGCCATTGTGCCGGCGCGGGAAAGAAATTGCGGTATGTGACGCGGGCGTGGCTTGCCGAGGTGACGCACGAAGCGCCTTTGAGGACGTATTGATCGCACATGAACTTGCCGTTGTATTCGCCGACCGTGCCGGCGGCGGGCTTGAAGCCCGGATACGGCGCGTAAGAACTGGACGTCCACTCCCAGACATCGCCGAAAAGTTGCTGGAGTCCGATGGGGCTCCGGTTAAGATCGTCATGTGCCACGGGATGCAGATAATCCGCTTCGAGCATATTGCCGCCAATCGGCGTGCTATCGGCGGCAATCTCCCATTCGGCTTCCGTGGGGAGTCTTTTTCCCGCCCAGCGCGCATAGGCATCCGCTTCATAGTAGCTAAGATGGGAGACCGGTGCGTATAAGTCCAAGGATTTCAAGCCGCCGAGTGTAAACTCCGCCCAGGTGCCGTCATGTTGTTTTTGCCAATAGAGCGGGTGTCGCCATCCGTCATTGTTGACTTTGTTCCAGCCGTCGGAAAGCCAATAATCGGAGCGGCGGTATCCGTCGTCTTCGACGAAATCGAGATATTCGGCGTTGGTTACGAGGCGCGAGGCGAGGCGATACGCGGCTGAATACCGCTTATGCCGGGGACTCTCATTATCAAAATGAAAGCCCAAGCCGTTATGCCCGATTTCGTAAAGCCCTTCTTTATACGATTGCCACGTTAACGGGGAAGCGTTGTCTTGCCCGGGCGCGGCGAGATCGGACCGATAGGCCGGTGCCATCGGATTTTGGAAGAGAACATGTTTGATGTCGGTAAGCAGCAGTTCCTGGTGCTGTTGTTCGTGATTCAATCCAAGGACGATCAAATCACAGAGCTTGGGCCAGATGTTCCGGTCGGCGTCTTCGATGAGGCGCTTCATCCGTTCGTTAATCGACGATCGATAAATCGCAACCTCGCCGACGGTCGGCCGGGAAATCATGCCGCGCCGCGGCCGATCGTGAAAAGGCCCGATGCCTTCGTAATAGGAATTGAACAAATAGGCATAAAGCGCGTTAAATTTTTGATAATTCGAATAAAAAGGCTTGAGGAGAAACGTTTCGAAGAACCACGTCGTATGAGCCATATGCCATTTGGTCGGGCTCGTGTCGGGCATGGATTGGACAACCTGATCTTCCGGCGCCAAGGGGGCCGCAAGGGCATCGGTGCGCCGTCGGACATCGCAAAACGCGCGAAGAATTTCTTCACGGTTGGGAGTCGGCGCAAATGCGCTATCGGGAGTGTGCCTGCTTTCGGGGAAGGCGGAAGCCATGAATGTTTTCCCTATCGTTTGCTCGTTTTCACGCGATCTGAATTTATCGCCGGCATCCGGTCAAGACCATTGTGGAGATTGTCGTCCTGTGCGCAAGCCCTTTTCCGCGATCATTTGCCCGTTCTCGAGAATCAGGGCATATTGGCGTCATGTCGGAACGGCAAGACGTGCAGGAAATTTTGGCGCAGGGGGGTGAGCGTTTTACCGATCACCTGGAATTGCTTGCCGCCATGAGCCAGGACTTTGCGGCTTCGGGCGATATCCGGAAAACCTTGTCGAAGGCCCTGATGCGCATCACGGACTATATGGATGCCGAAGGCGGGGCGTTGTTTTTGCTTGAGGACAAGGGAACGGTATTGCGCTGCACGGCAAGCGTGGGCCCTGTCGATTTGATGGGGCTCTCGCTACAGGCCGGTGAAGGCATTGTCGGGCGGTGCGTGCAAAGCAATGCGGCGGAAATCGTCCGCGACGTCAGCAAGGATCCGAATTTCTTCAGCGGCGCGGATGAAAAAACCGGTTTTCGGACACGCTCTCTTTTATGCGCCCCCATGATGGTAAGGGACGAGAAAATAGGAGCGATCGAAGTCGTCAACAAACGATCCCGAGACGGTTTGTTCGACAATACCGATTTGCATTTGCTGCAGGTCTTGAGTTCTTCGGCTGCCTTGGCGTTGATCAATGCCCGGATGGCGGAAGCGCTTGTCGAACAGGAACGCGTGCGCCGGGAAATGGAATTGGCCGCGGAGATTCAACGAAGTTTGCTGCCTGGCTCGAAGGAGCCTTCTTTTCCCGTCCGGGGGATTAATATACCCGCCCGAACCGTGTCGGGAGACTTCTACGATTTTTTCGAACTGCCGGACGGCAAGGTTTGTTTTTGCCTCGGCGACGTTTCCGGAAAAGGGATGAACGCCGCGCTGCTGATGGCCAAGACGGCCAGTTTGTTCCGCGCGTTGGGAAAAACGTCGCCCGAGCCCGGGATGCTGCTGGCCAGAATCAACGCGGAAGTTTGCGAAACGGCCACGCGGGGCATGTTCGTGACCATGGTCGCCGGCGTATACGATCCGGCGACCGGCGAGCTGGTGCTGTCGAATGCCGGTCACGAGCCGCCCTTAATTCACCGGGGCGGCGGTATGTTCGAGTCTATCGAGGCCGAGGCCCCGCCCTTGGGGGTCATGCCGTTGGGACCGGGCGAGGACTTTCCGGAAACGTCGTTTCAGTTGGGGAAAAACACGCTTTACGTTTTCACCGACGGCGTGACGGAAGGCTATGGCAAAGACGGAAAGCCGCTCGAGATCGAAGGCTTGAAGTCCATATTGGCCGAAAATGACGACATCGAGATGCAGGATCGTCTCGAAACCGTGGTCGATATTCTTTATGATCCGGGAAAACCGTTACGGGACGACATTACGATTATGGCTATCGAGGGACGCATCCGAGAGGAGGGGCAATACCGCCGTGAATCGAGTTATGAAGGAGAGCAATTGCTCTCGTTTACTTTTTATTCGAAGCCGGACCAGCTAAAGTGCGTCCGCATGAAAGTGACGGAGGCGGTTTCGGCCTGCGGCTGCGTCGGCACGACCATTCAGGATTTTGTTATCGCCGTTGACGAGGCCTGCCAGAATATCATTCGCCATGCGTATCAGGGGAAACCGGACGGCAAAATTATTCTCGAAATCTACCTCGAAAACGGTGATATAGTCGTTTTGCTGCGGGATTTTGCCAACACGGTCAATCCGGACTTAATCCGGCCGCGTGATTTGGGCGATATTCGGCCAGGGGGATTGGGGACTCATTTAATGCGAGAAGTCATGGATGAAATAACATTCCTGCCCCCGCCTCAGGACAAGGGGAATCTCCTGAGGATGAAAAAAAGAATCATATAAGGGCTCATCATGGAATACGAAATCAGGGAAGTCGGCGGAGCTTCAGTCGTTTCGTTTCACGGCGATATCGATCTTGAAAGTTCGCCGCAATCGAGGAAGGTGTTGTTGGAATGTATCGGCAAGGGTGGGGCCGTGTTGATCGATATGGCGGATGTCACGTATATCGATAGTTCGGGGATAGCGTCCTTGGTGGAGGCATTGCAAAAATCTCGCCAGGGAAAATGTTATTTTGCGTTGGCGGCCGTGAGCGCCGGCGCGCTACGCGTCATTAATCTTGCCAGACTCGATAGAGTATTTCCGATACATCCCACGGTGGAAGACGGCCTCAAGGCGGCGGAGTCTTAGGCATGGAAGCGCCGAATGCGACCGGCTCGATCGTAAAAGCTTTCGACAAGCTCGGGCGCGCCGTTGTCAGCCTCGTCGAAGAAATGGGTCATGGCGGTATTTTGCTATGGCAATGCCTCTATTGGTTTTTCGCGGGACCTCGTTTGGGGCAGCCGGTTCGGCTGCGGCTTATCATGTCCCAAATGATGGAAATCGGCGTTTCCGCTTTGCCGATCGTCATCATCATGGCGGCCACGATCGGCGTCATGCAGGCGATTCAAGGAATTTACGCATTAGGGTTGTTCGGCGCCGAATCGCGCGTCGGCATCGGCATCGACTTGGCGACCGTGCGCGAATTCGGCCCCTTGATCACGGCTATTTTGGTGGCCGGTCGATCGGGGTCCGCGTTGGCGGCGCGGATCGGTACCATGACGATCAATCAGGAAATCGATGCTCTGAACGTCATGGGCATTAACCCGGTTCGTTATCTTGTCGCGCCGGCGCTTCTTGCCATGCTGATTATGGTTCCGGCGTTGTCATTGTTGAGCATGTACGTCGGCCTTCTCTCCGCCGGGCTTTACGTGCAGGCCGATCTCGGCATCAGTTTGGCCGCTTACACCAAGGAAGCCATGGATATCCTTTCCGTGGACGATCTGATGCACGGATTGAGCAAGAGCGTTATTTTTGCCGTTTTGATTGCCTTGATCGGCGTTATCAACGGCGCTTCCGTTACCGGCGGCGCCGAAGGCGTCGGCCGGGTTACGACCCGTTCGGTCGTCCAGTCGATTTCGGCGATTGTTTTTACCGACATGGTTTTTGCATTTATCGTTACCCGGATATGATAGAGCTTTCTTCCGATATCGAGCAGCCCGTGATCGAGGTCGATGATCTCGTCATGTATTACGGCAACCGTAAGATACTGAACGACGTCAGTATGCAGGTCCGTAACGGCGAAATTATGGTGATTATGGGGGGCAGCGGATCCGGAAAAAGTACGTTATTACGGCAGCTTATGGTCCTGGAGCGGCCGCACGCCGGAACGGTTAAAATTCTGGACCGGGATGTCGGTCGCATGTCGCCTCAGGAATTGTACGATCTGCGCAAGCGGCTCGGCGTTGCGTTTCAAGGAGGCGCGCTGTTCAGCTCCATGAGTGTCGGCGAGAACATCATGTTGCCGTTGCAAGAGCACACGCAGCTCGATCCGGCAACCATGCAAATCATGACCCGCCTGAAGCTCGAGCTGGTCAATCTGGCGGGGTTCGAGCATTTAATGCCCTCGGAACTTTCGGGCGGCATGATTAAAAGAGCGGCTGTTGCCCGCGCCATTATCATGGACCCCAAGATCCTTTATATGGATGAGCCGTCCGCGGGGCTCGACCCGGTAGTGTCCTCTTCCCTCGACGAGTTGATTCTCAGGCTGCGCGATGCGATGGGCATGACGATCGTTGTCGTAACGCATGAACTCGAGAGCACGTTTAAGATTGCCGACCGGGTAACCGTGCTCGATAAAGGCGAGATTTTATTCATCGGTACGGTTGAAGAACTTCGTAATCATTCGAATGAGCGTATTCAGAATCTGCTTCATCGCCGGTCCGACGATGAGATGCACGACCCCGATGCCTATCTGAAACGGCTGACAGGCATGGAAATCAACGGAGACGCGACGTTATGAGGAACAATCAATTAAATTATGTTGCCGTGGGAAGTTTCGTTGCGGCGTCTCTCGTCGGATTGGTCATTGCCGTTGCCCTGTTAACGGGAAGAACCGGCGCAACGGATTCGTATTATGCGGTTTACAAGAACGTCGAAGGCATAAAATTCGGCACGCAGATTATGTTTGAAGGATATCAAATAGGGCAGGTCGAAGCGATCAAGCCGTTGATCGACGAAAAGAAAATCCGTTTCAAGGTTGTTTTCGAAGTTCAGGAAGGCTGGAAGATTCCCGGTGACAGTACGGCGCAGATCGTTTCGTCGGGCCTTTTGGCGCCGGTGGTCCTCAGCATCAGGGCCGGTGCCAGTCAAACGCCTCTCAAGCCGGGGGATATGGTTCCGTCGAAGGAAAGCGCCAATATATTCGCGGTCATTTCGGAAGTCGCGGGTGAAGTCAGCGAACTGTCGAATTCGAGCCTCAGGCCCCTATTGGCGTCGGTCAATCAAGCCGTAAAAACGTTCGAGACTATCTTGGGCGCCGACGGAAAGGCCTTGGTGTCGGAAATTCGCGGCGTTATCGAAGGCGTGTCCCAAAAAATCCCGAAAATCACCGATAACGTCGAATCGTTCTCGGAAAAAATCAACAAGAGCAGCACGGAATTGAACGCATTGCTCAGTTCGGGCAATCGCGAAAAGGTCGAAACGATGATTGCCGATATGAATGCCGCGATGTCGAATTTTTCGAAACTGTCGAAGAATTTGAACGAGTCCCAAGGCAAATTGCACGCCCTTTTGAAGAGCGTTAACGAATATAGTGTCGAGAAATCGATCACGGATTTCCGGTATGTCGTCGGTTCGATCGCCCAGCATATCGAGGCTTTCAATCAAAATATGGAAGCCACGTCCCGGAACATGTATGAATTCAGTCGCCAGATACGTCAAAATCCGGGCCTTCTGCTGGGCGGCGCGCCGCCCAAGGATGAAGGGGCCGGGCGCTGAAGATAGGGGAAGGGGGAGAAGGGTGAGATATGTTCGTTGGATAACGGGGATTGCGGTCGGGGTCATGTTGGCTGCGTGCAGCCAGCCGACGGTGCCCAAAGATAATTATTACCGCCTGCAAACGAGCGCGCCGAAGCACGTTTATGAGAAGCCGTTGTTTTCCGGCACGGTCGAAGTGCAGCGTTTCCACGCCGACGGATTAATGGCAAACCGGTCCATTGCCTATGCCGAGGCGGAGGCTCCCAACACGCTGAATGAATACAATTATCATTTTTGGACGGAGCCGCCGCCGGTGATGTTGCGCGATAAAATGATCGATTACATGCGTGCGGCGAAAGTCGCCGTGAAAATCGTACCGCCCGAACTGAGAATTTCCTCGGATTATATCGTTTCGGGAAAGATAAAACGTTTCGAGCACATTCGCGGCGCCGGCGAACATGCCGCCGTCGAACTCGAACTCGCGGCGCGAAACAACAAAAACGGCGAGCTTCTCTATCTCGGAACCTATGGCGTAAAAACGCCTGTCGAGGGCTCAAACGTTGCGGCGGCCGTCACGGCGATCAACCATAGCGTTGAGGAAATATACGCGCGTTTCCTTGAGCATATCGCCGCGAAAAAATGATCGGCGGCGTGCCGGCGTTACGGTCGGCTCGGCAGGCCGACGATCAATTTCTTGTCGGTGTGGCCTACCGTTAACGTAAACGTTTGTTCCGGTTTTAAGGGCAGTTCGGTATCCAACAAGAAAATAACCTGGTGCCAATGGTTGTGCCGCTCCCCGATACGGGTGGAAAATACGATATCGTCTATCAGCGTTAAATCGAACCAAACGACGACCGCCTGCGCCGTTCCTTCGGCGGTGGCCGTTATTCGAATATCGCGCGTGATTTTCCCCTCCGGAATATCGCGAAAATCGAACCGTAAGATTTCGAACGGATGTGTGAGAGAAACGGAATTCTCGCGTTCCCAATCGAATCCGAAACTCGTGTGGCGGAAATAATTGAACGCATCAAGGTTGAAACCGCAGGCGCCGCCGGCCGTATTCAGCGCCTTAAATTCCGGACATTGGATCACCGTTCCCCAGACTACGGCCGACGTGGGAATCATGCGCGCGTCGGGGGAAATCAAGCAGGCATTGGCATGGCGAAGTGTCGGCAAGACGCCTTCGCCGAGAAGGGCATTATCGAGAATTTCCGATATCAAAAGCGTTGCGGGCCCGGGAATATCCTTGCCGACTTCAAGCTCGGTCGAGAGCTTATCGATAACGGTGATTTTATCGGCGTAGCCGTTATCCGCAATGATTTGCCGGGAGATTTCCGCAATGGGCTTTACGACCTCGCACGCATACACATGCTTTGCCCCGGCTTTCGCAGCGATCATGGCCAATAAGCCGGTCCCGCTTCCGATGTCGAGAACGATGTCGTCCGGCCTGACGGCTTTGGTTATGGCCTGCTGATACGTTTCATTCCGCGTTCGGTCGTTCAACATGGGAAAATGCCATGCGGGAACCATTTGGCGATACGTATCGCGCAGATCGTGTTCGAGTTCCCGGTTTTCGGGAGATTTTTCCAAAGCCCGCTTGAACTCGGCGGCGGCACCCTCCAGATCGCCGCATTGCTTGAGCAGAAGGGCCAGATTGGTGCGAACCTCTGTGTAATCGGGGTTGGTTTTTAAGGCCCGGCGATAGGCGTCGGCGGCATCATCGAGGCGATTCAGGCTTTGGAGGACGAATCCCAAATTATTATGGGCATCGGGAAAATCGGGATTGATCTCGACGGCTCGCCGGTACGCCTCGGCGGCATCCTGAAAACGGCCGAGTTCCTTGAGCACGACACCGATATTATAATGGATGTCGGCGATGTGCGGCGCGTGCCCGGCCGCCTGGTTCAGGCGTTTCAAGGCTAATGCATAGTCGCCGGTCTGCGCGGCCAAAGCGCCGCTGAAATATAGAATCTCCGGATGGTCCGGCGCCGCTCCGAGGATTTGATCGTACAGCGACGCGGCTTCATCGAGCCGGCCGTCTTGATGGAGAGAGAGCGCTTTCTGAGCGGCTTCGTCCAATGAGGATGACGTGGGTTGATTGCTCATAAGGAATGATAAGGCGAATAGACGAAAAGTGAGCGGGAAAAATACCCGGCGATCTTCAGCTAGGCAAAAAATGCCCTTGGCGCGTCTTCCCGTCAACCGGTCGTCCCGTTGCGAACGGAAAGGCAGGAGATTCCGGCGCCGCATTTTAACCGAATATATGAAATATCGAGTTGTTTCAATAAGTTAATATAAATTCCTTTCAGCGCCGCATCGGGGCCGTGTTGGCATGAAATCTGATTGGCTTTTCTCGGGCGATAGGGGCCGCCGGCTATTTGGAAAGGAAACCAAATCATGCGAACGGAAGAACGGCAAAATATCCGCGATCGCGATCCGCTCGCGCCGCTTGCGCAGGATGACGAGTCGGATTTCGGCTTTATGGAGGCCGAAGATCCGTTGGACCTCGGGTACGAGCAGGGAAAAATTGTCGCCTACGACGACGACTTCTCCCTGAATGCAACCATTCTATCGATTGGTTGGAAAGACGCCGACTCGGAATAGGTATTATCGGCAATTCTTCCAAGGGCTTGAAATTCGAGTTCGGAGCGGGCGACTCGGCAATCGGCGTTGCCTATAAATCGAGAGCGCGCTTGTAGAGTTCCAGAATCTCCTCCTGTTCCCGGCGATCGGCTTGGTCCATCTTTTTTAGGCGGACAATCTGCCGTAATATTTTAATGTCGTATCCTGAAACTTTCGCTTCGGCATAGACTTCCTTGATATCCGCGCTGAGCGCTTCTTTTTCTTCTTCGAGATGTTCGATTCGCTCGACAAAGGACCGTAGCTGCTCCGCGGCTACGCCGCCAATATTTGCCATATTTTCCTCTTTTATATCGTCGTTGGGTATACTATCGGTGATTAAGGACTTGGTCTTGAGTTGCCCCAGGCTCTCGGGACAATATACGTTCCGGGTGTGAGTGTGGAGTTCATTTTGCCTTGGCAGTTTATAGTTTTGAACGATTAAATATTTTTCTCGTCGAGGACAATCCTTATATCCGGCAAGTCCTCGAGAGTTTATTGCGGCAACTGAGGTTCGGTCGCGTCGAGGCCGCGTCGCATGGCGCGGAAGCCATCGAGTATTTTCAGAATCTCAAAAAAATCAGGGCGCCGGGAGATATCGATATCGTTCTATCCGACCTTGTTATGTCCCCGCTCAACGGCCTATTGCTTTTGCGATGGCTGCGGACCGCCAAGGAGTCTCCCAATCGTTTCATGCCTTTTATAATGCTCTCGGGGGCGGCCGACCATGAATATGTCAAGGCGGCGCGGGATATGGGCGTAACGGAATTCATGGCGAAACCGTTTTCGGCGTCCTTGGTGTCGCGGTATCTGCTTCAGGTCATTGACCGCCCGCGGCAGTTCGTGACGACGCAATCGTATTTCGGTCCGGACCGGAGACGGAAAAACTCGCCGCCGGGTAAGGGCGAATGCAGGGTGACGGCGGATAAGGACGTTACGATCGTGTATTCGATGGATAAGATCGTTAAGCCGAGCAAGCCGACCGAAGTTTGGTATTTCCGATTGCAGAACCGGTTAAAGGAAAAGGTAGGCGGTGCGGGCTCCACCGAGCCGGGCGAGCTGCCCACGGATATTCTTATGGAGGCGGAACAACAACTGGAACGCTCGGTTATCGATTTCGCGGATTGGGCGCGGGATTATCTCAAGCAGTTGTCTCAGCTTTGTGACCAGGCGCTGGCGATGGGTGAGGGCCGGGTTAAAATTTTCGAGGAGATCAATTTGTTGGCCCATGAGCTGCGGGGGCAAGGCGGCACGTTCGGTTATCCCCTCATAAGCCAGTTCGGGAAGAGTCTTTACCTGAGTACGCGGGAAGGATGCGGCAAGGAAAATAGCGATGTTGAAATCGTGAAAGCGCATATTGATTCCATGCGGGCCGTCCTGCGGGATAAAATTACCGGCGATGGCGGCAAGGTCGGGCAAGAATTGCTGCAAGGCTTGCAAATTGCCATCAAGCGTCACACGGCGCATTAGGCCTGATGCCGAAAGCCGGTTCAATTTCTTCAGAGGGTGAATCGTGAACGAATTTCTTGCATCCCTCAAGAAAGCCGTTGCCTTACATCAAGCGGGAAGGCTTGAGGAGGCGCAGCCGATCTACGAGCGGTTGTTGGCCCGGGATCCGAATCACCCGGATGCGTTGAATTTACGGGGCCTGCTTGCCTATGAGCAAGGCGATCACGATCAAGCGATTGCCTTCATTAGCAAAGCGGTATCGTTGATGCCCGGGAACCCGAACTTTCACAACAATTTGGGGTCGGTGTTCGCCTCGGCCGCTAAATTCGACCGGGCCGTGGAGCATTTAGGAAAGGCAACATCGATTAACCCGACTTTCAGCGTTGCCTTTGAAAACCTGGGTAACGCTTTGATGCAGTTGGACCGCGCCGACGAAGCCGTCGCGCCCTATACACGGTTCGTCGAGTTGGAGCCGGACATCGAAGACGGCCACGTTCATCTGGCGCGGGCGTTGAATAAAAGCGGCCGGCCGCGCGAGGCCATAGACTGCTTACGGCATGCCTTGGAGATCGACGACCGCTTTGCCGTTATCAATAACAATCTCGGTACGTTTTTACAGGGAAGCGCCAAAACGGACGAGGCGATTTCGTTTTACCGCCGTGCCGTCGAGATCGACCCCGGATATGCCGCGGCATACGCCAATCTTGCGAGCGCGTTGTGGGAACGCAACCAGCTCGACGAAGCCGAACGGGTTGCGCGGAAAGCCTTGGCGCTGAGTCCTCGATTGCAAATGGCGCAGACTGTTCTGGGATTGGTTCTGTTGGCGAGCGGCGATACTCAGGCTGCCAGCGATGCTATTCTGATGCCGACGCGCCGGTTCAGGGAGGAGGGCAACGGCACTGTATCGTATGATGACGCCTTCAATCTTATCAACAGCTACAAGATAGAGCACGATACGGAGCAATTGCAGTACCTGCGCGGATTGGGATATTTGCGGGACAAAGCCGAAATTTTATTGGCCGAGTATCAACAAATAAGAGATCGAATCCCGAACGACGGCACGATCGTTCAGGTAAGCGACTTGGAACCGCGGCCCGGCAGGCAATTCCTGAAATCATACAATCGGCTCGTTAATCAATATTCCGCGCCGGCGATCGAGGGCGGCGCCTTGAATCCGTCCTTGGATACGGCGGCGATTCAAGAGGCTTATCATGCCAACCCGTCCGGTTTTGCCATGGTCGATGAGCTTTTAAGGCCCGAAGCCTTGACCGAGCTGCGTCGGTTTTGCCTCGAATCGACCATATGGTACGACGTTTCCGCCGTCGGCGATTTGGGCGCGAGTCTGGAAGAGGGGTTCTGTTGCCCGTTGCTTTTGCAGATCGCCGAAGAAATCAGAGAAAAATTTCCGAGCATTTACGGTGAGCATTATTTTTCGACGTGTTGGTCCTATCGCTATTATGCGCAAAAATCCGGTGACGATCTTCACGGCGACAGCGGTCGGGTCAGCGTCAATATTTGGTTGACGCCCGATGAGGCGAACCTCGATCCGGACGGCGGCGGGTTGTTGTTTTGGAACAAGAAAGTACCGATGCTTGACGTGAAGGATAACCCGAAGGAAATGACGCTGCAGATCATGCGCGATATCATCGGCGCGCCCGATGCCGAATCGTTCAAGGTGCCCTATCGGTGCAACAGGGGAACATTATTTAATTCTAATACTATCCATAAGACGGATCTGTTGAATTTCAAGAGCGGTTACTTGAATCGCCGCATGAATATCACGTTCGTGTTCGGCAAGCCGGAGTATTGAGGTATTTCCGTCACCTCGAAAACACGTCGGGCGCCGTTTCGCGGGGTATGAAGAAAGTCCTTTGTTATAGACGATTTGTTGCCGTATGGTTTGGGCAACGATCCATAGTGGAAAAAAAGGGGGGGATACATGAGCAAAGAATCGCTTAGAGACCGCATCGGCGTTGATCTCGGCAACAAGCGCCCCGTCGAAGAGGGCGTCGAATGGGCTTTGGCAAACGATGTTCGTTACATCGACATTAAAATCAACGACGAACCGAATCATATTCGGAGTTTCGACGAGGCCCGCTGCAAGCCGATTCGCGAAAAGTGCGAGAAGCACGGCATCCACTTGGGGGTTCATACCGAATCCGCCATCAACGTTGCCGAAACCACGCCGATATTGGCCGAGGCTTCGGACGAATACCTACGGGCTTTCATTGATATCGAAAAGCGTTTGAATGCG
>JBBDTH010000102.1:0-5455 GCA_040904505.1 Rhodospirillales bacterium
CTTCCTTGAGATGCGAGCGCAACGCCGAGGTCGATTCCACTTTATAGAGGCAAACGCGCATGTCGCCGTCGCGAACGAAAAAGGCCGCGGTTTCGCCGCCGAGGCGAACCAGGTGCCGCAGGGCGGGCACGACATGATCGGAAAGCTGAAACGAGGATTGATACAGGCTGCCGTAGTGCAGAAACGTCGGGCCCAGCGCGTATTCGCCTTGGGCGATTCGCAGGACATACCCGAATCGTTCGAGCGATGCGATCAGCCGGATGATGGTCGCCTTGTGCAGGCCGGTGCGCGCGGCCAGTTCCTGCAAGCTGAGCGAGCGTTCGCCGTCGCGAAAGCTTTCGACGATCGACAGGGCCCGGTCGACCGCGGTCACGCCTTTTTCCTTACCCGGCGGGATATCTTCGACAGGGGGAATTGCGTCCATCGTGTGCCTCGTCTCGTTTATCCCGGGTTTCCAGGGTTTTTCGTATCGTGAAACCAAAAAAACGGCGGCTGCTTGTTGACAGCTTAATTTCATGGTGTAAAATACATTTCATGATATGAAATTGCAAGCCGGTTGATGGTTCCCTACAGTCGGTCGAAAAACGCACCACACGCGGAGGACACGATGGATACGGTTATCGACAACATTCAGGAAGTTGAGTTCGCCAAGCGCCCGGTATCGGGCCCGCCCAACAGCGTGGACCGGATCGAGGCCGTTCCGACCGGCGCGGCCTTGGGCGCGGAAATTCGCGGCGTCGACTTCGCCCAACCGGTGCCCGATGACGTCAAGAAAAAGCTCTACGATTTATGGCTGGAGCATCTGGTGTTGCTGTTTCGCGGTCAAAGCTTGAGCCAGGAGGATATGTCCAACGCCTCGCATGTGTTCGGCCCGACCCAGGACGCCGCCGCCAAACAATACTTCCGCGACACCGGGCAGAAGCCGCTCGGCGATTCGAATCATCCGGATATCAACCGTCTGTCGAATCTGGGGCCCGACGGCAAGCCGGCGCGCGAAAACGCCGGCCTCGGCAGCCTCGAGGTCATCTGGCATTCGGACAACTCCTACATCAAGACGCCGCCGGCGGGCAGCATGCTGTATTCGCGTATCATCCCGCCCGAGGGTCACGGCGGCGAAACCAGCTTCAACAACCAGTACGTCGCCTACGAGACTCTGCCGAACGACATGAAGGATCAGATCAAGGACATGAAGCTCGTGCACGATTCGACCCGCAATTCGGCGGGTGTGTTGCGCCCGGGCGTCAAGCTGCCGACCAAGCTTTCGGAAGTGCCGGGGCCGCAGCATCCTTTGGTGCGCACGCATCCCGATACCGGCCGCAAGGCGCTCTATCTCGGCCGCCGGCGGGTTTATCCGTCGAGCTATATCGTCGGCATCTCCGAAAAGGAGAGCGAGCAGATTCTCGATTACCTGTGGGATCATGCCTGCCGGCCCAAGCTGGCCTGGACCCACCGTTGGAAGGTGGACGATTTGATTATTTGGGACAACCGCTGCGCCATGCACCGGCGCGAGGAGATCGATCCCAACTATCCGCGCATCCTGTGGCGTACCCAGATGAAAGGCGAGGTGCCTTTTTAATCGCGCGAAAATTTAAACAGCCGAAGACTCTCCCGAACGTCCCTTCCGGAGCTTCTTTGAAACTAAAACCCCATGATCCGGCAACGCGGCCGGGCATGGGGTTTCGTTTGTGTGTGGGGCTCGTTTATGCCGGTATTTTTATCGAGCGCTTAATGCGGCCTCTTAATGAGGCATCAGCGCGCCGCCGTTGACGTGAATGGTCTGGCCCGAAATGTAATGCCCGTAGGGACTGCACAAAAACCGGATCAGGTTCGCCATGTCCTGCGGCTTGCCCTTGCGGCCCATCGGCACTTTGGCGTCCGCGGTTTGCGAGACCGGGTCGCCGCTGCCGCTCGCCCGGTCGGTGTCGAAGCTGCCGACCACGCCGACGTTGGCGTTGATGTTATGCTTGCCGAGATCGCTCGCCATGCCCCGGTGAAACGCCGACATCGCGTCCTTCACCGCGGATTTATGCGCGCCTCTCGGGGAACCCGAGTAGGACCCCATGCCGTGAATGCCGACGATGGAGCCGCCGCCGCGTTTGATCATGTGCGGTACCGCCGCGATGCAGAGGCGCAGCGCGCCGTCGCAGGCGATCGAGCGGACTCGATCCCATTCCGCGAACGTCAGTTCGGTGAACTCCTTGCGCGAGCGCGCCGCCGCGTTGTTGACGAGGATATCGACGCCGCCGAGCTCCTTGACGGTTTCCGCGACGATCCGGTCGACGTCTTCCTGCTTCGAGATATCGGCCATGACGACATGCGCCTTGCGGCCCATTTTCCGGATTTCCTCGGCGACCGCCTCGGCGGCGGCCTTGTCGGATTGCCCGTTGACGGTGACGTCGGCGCCGCCGCGCGCGAGTTCGAGGGCGATGGCGCGCCCGATGTTGCGTGAAGCGCCGGTAACGATGGCGACCTTGCCGGCGAGTTCGTTATTGCGATCGGTCATGAAACGGTCCCTGGATACTGTTGGAAAAAACGATTTTGGGCGGCGACTATACCACGACTGCCCCGCCGGGAAAGTCCGGGCAGCGCCTCGATTTGAAATTGGGACCGGAATGCCCATCCTTCGACAGGCTCAGGATGAGGCATTCCCGGTGATTTACGATATCCTCACCCTGAGCGTGTCGAAGGTCAAACGCATGCGTTTGAGGATGAGGGTGAAATCAATCCACCCGCTGCGAATTGCCGCGCGCCGAAAAACCCGCTAAACAGGCGTACGATATGAAACCCACCGCGAAACCCGTCCCTGACGGGGCCTGAAATTTCACGGTTTCCGCGTTTTCGAGCGACAGCATGGCCGCAGCCAACGCCCTGACGATCCGCCGCCCCGACGACTGGCACGTGCATTTGCGCGACGGCGCCGTGCTGGCGGCGGTCGCCCCCCTGACCGCGCGCCAGTTCGCGCGCGCCGTCGTGATGCCCAATCTGGTGCCGCCGGTGACGAGCGTGGCGGTCGCGCGCGCCTACCGGAAGCGCATCCTGGACGCCGTCGGAACGGAGGCCGGTTTCACGCCGTTGATGACCTGCTATCTCACCGACACCGCCGACGCCGACGAAATCGCGCGCGGCTTCGAGGAAACCGTGTTCGCCGCCGTGAAGCTGTATCCCGCGCACGCGACCACCAATTCGGATGCGGGCGTGACGGACATCGCGACCGTTCACGGCGTGTTGGCGCGCCTGGAAAAGATCGGCATGCCGCTTCTGGTGCACGGCGAAACGGTCGGCGCGGGCATCGACGTGTTCGACCGCGAAAAGGTTTTCATCGAACGCACCCTCGGCCCGCTGGTGGAAAAATTCCCGGGCCTCAAGATCGTGTTCGAGCACATCACGACCAAGGAGGCGGTCGATTTCGTTCGCGCGGCACCGGCGAGCGTCGCCGCCACCGTGACCGCGCATCATCTGATGATCAACCGCAACGCGATTTTCGAGGGCGGCATCCGGCCGCATTATTACTGCCTGCCGATCGCCAAGCGCGAGCAGGACCGCCGCGCGCTCAGGAAGGCAGCCGTCTCGGGCGAGGCCAAGTTCTTCCTCGGCACCGACACCGCGCCGCACGCGGTATCGGCCAAGGAAACCGCCTGCGGCTGCGCCGGCATCTTCACCGCCGTGAATGCCTTGGAGTTGTACGCCCAGGTGTTCGACGAGGAGAACGCATTAGATAAATTCGAGGCCTTCGCGTCCCGCAACGGCCCGGCGTTCTACGGCCTGCCCGTGAACGAGGGGACAGTGACGCTGACGCGCGCGCCGACGCCCGTGCCGACGGACATCAAGGCCGGGTCCGAGACCGTGCGGCCGTTCCTGGCGGACGAAACCCTTTCGTGGCGGTTCGAGGGCTGAGCCATGGCGGGCCAAGGAACGTCCGAGGGCACATTCACCGCGCTGGTGCTGAACGACGTGGACGGCAAGATCACGCCGTCCGTCGAGACGCTCGATAACGAACGACTCCCCGAGGGCGATGTCACGGTCGCGGTCAAATACTCCACGCTGAATTACAAGGACGGCATGATCGTGAACGGGCTCGGCAATCTGGTGCGCGCCTATCCGCACGTGCCGGGCATCGATTTCTCGGGCGTGGTCGAGGCGTCGTCCTCGTCCGCGTACAAGCCCGGCGATAAGGTCATCCTCACCGGCTGGCGCGTGGGCGAGGCGCGCTGGGGCGGCTATGCGACGCGCGCCCGGGTCATGGCCGACTGGCTGGTGCCGCTGCCCGAAAACCTCTCCCTGCGGGACGCGATGAGCCTCGGCACCGCCGGGTTCACGGCGATGCTCGCGGTCATGGCGCTCGAGGCGCACGGCCTCGATCCCGACGACGGCACAGGCGGCACAGGCGGTGACGTATTGGTGACGGGGGCGGCCGGCGGGGTCGGCAGCGTCGCGGTCGCGCTGTTGGCGGCACTCGGCTACCCGGTCGCGGCATCCACGGGCCGCCCGGCGGCGCACGAGTATCTGAGATCCCTCGGCGCGCACACCGTCGTCGAGCGGGCCGAGCTTGAAACCCCGCCCGACGGACCCTTGGGGAAAACCCGCTGGGCCGGAGCGATCGACAACGTCGGCGGCACCACACTCGCGACCGTTCTGGCGACGCTGAACCGGCGCGCGAGTTGCGCGGCGGTCGGCCTGGCGGCGGGCCCGAAACTCAACACCACGGTCATTCCGTTCCTGCTGCGCGGCATCAACCTGCTCGGTATCGATTCAGTCCTGAGCCCGAAGCGGGAGCGCCTGATCGCCTGGCAACGCCTCGCCGACACCCTGGCGCCGGACACGATCGCGGCCATGACCGTCGAGGCCGGCCTTGCCGATATCCCGGCCTTGAGCGGCAAAATCCTCGGCGGCGAGGTGCGCGGGCGCACCGTGATCGACCTCGCCCGCTAAAAAACCATTATTATAACCCATTGGAATCGCAGGTGTTATCGGACCAGCCGCCGAATAGGAGGTTAGATCGGATCATGCCTTATCGGAAACATCGGCGCCGGGGCGTGGAATATCCCCCGACAGGAACGGTCAGTCGTCTATGGGTCTGAAATTGAAATGCGTGTGGGCGAAGCTTTTCCCGCTCTGGGTGTTGACGCTGGCAACCGCGTGCGCGACCGAGCCCGAGATCGTCCGCACGGGATTCGAGGCGCCGCGTTATTGCTACAGCGAGTTCGTCGGCCGCGACGCGGTCACCTGCTACCTGACGCCGCGGTTCGGGGAGGAAAACCGGCTGGTCGGCTACACCGGGCCCGCGCCGTACCGCTATCCGAGGCCCGCCCCGCCGCCGCCGGCCACGCTCTATGCCCCGGACCCGGTGAATTATTGGGTGAAGGACGCGGAATTGATCTCCCAAGCGGCACCGGTGCCGCCCGGCCGCACGGTCGCCCCCCCGCCCGAAGCGGCCTTGACGTAAACCCCGCCCAAC
>JBBDTH010000103.1:0-5363 GCA_040904505.1 Rhodospirillales bacterium
CTTTGGTCGCCGTCGGCGCGATGACGGCGGTGCCGCGCGCGCGCTCTTGTCCCAACGCGGCGATGGCGTCGAGGGTGCAGCGGTTGTCGTAGCCGTAAAGCGAGGGCTGTACGATCACGCAGCGTTCGACGCCGATCCGGTCCAGCATCGCGCGGTAGACCTCGACCGGCGCGTAGCGGGATTCGCGCCCTTCCACGTGCGGATACCGGTCGCGCGGGCCGTAAATGTGCGAATGGGTGTCGCACGCATGAGGCGGCGTCTCAAGACGCGGCCGGCAGCCCTTATCCTCGGTCAAGTCGATCGCTAACATTATCACCCCCTCCTCTGTCGTGTCGGTGTGCCGTTTCGGCATTCGGTGCCGATTTCGGTATCGTTTGATCGTTCTTAACGCAAATCTTATACTGCGGCCAGCCTATGAACATATAAATAACGCGATCACGGGCGTCGGCGCACGCGCCCGGAGGGGAGGCCGAAAAACGATGAAAGCGGTTTACATGGAGGCCCAGGGCGGGCCGGAGGTGCTTAAATACGGCGAGGTGCCCGATCCGGCGGCCGGGCCGGGCGAGATCGTCGTCGATATCCATGCCGCCAGCGTCAACGCCGCCGATTGGAAGCGGCGCCGGGGCGGCAGCATTTTGACCCCGATCGAGACGTATCCCTACATCCTCGGGCGCGATTTCTCGGGGTGCGTCGGCGCGCTCGGCGCGGGCGTCGCGGATTTCAAGATCGGCGATCCGGTGTTCGGGGTGTGCGCGTTCGGCCAGGAAGGAACCTACGCCGAAAAGATCGCGGTGCGGGCGGACATCGTCGCGCGCAAACCCGACGATCTCTCTCATGTCGAGGCGGCGGCGGTGGCGCTGATCGGCTTGACCGCCCTGGTCTCGATCGAGGATGCGCTGAAGCTTCAGCCCGGCGAGAAGATATTGATCCAGGGCGGCGCGGGCGGCGTCGCCGGGTTCGCGGTTCAGCTCGCCAAGCATATCGGCGCCCACGTCGTTGCGACCGCGAGCGCGGACAACCACGGCTACGTGCGCGGGCTCGGCGCCGACGAGCTTATCGACTACCGCGCGCAGGATTTCACGAAAGCCGTTTCGGATTGCGATGCCGTTTTCGATACCGTCGGCGGCGCGGTGACGGAGAAATCCTTCGCCGTTCTCAAGCCCGGCGGGCGGCTCGCCACCATCGCCGCCGGCCACGAGCCGCCGGCGCCGCCGCGCGCCGATCTGATAAGCCTACGCCCGCACGCCAAACGGGACCGGCGCCATCTCGAACGCGTCGTCGCGCTGTTGCGAAGCGGCGCCGTCAGCCTGCCCGAAATCGTCCGCTATCCGCTCCGCGAGGCCGCCGAGGCGCAACGCGTCAGCGAAGGCCGCCACCTGCGCGGAAAACTCGTGCTCGAGGTCCGCTGAGGCGGGGCGCCCGCGTTGAGACGGGCCAAACGGTGAGGATGAGAGTTCCGCCAAGCGGCTTCAAGCGCCGGTCAGCCGGATGAAAAAGCGATGCCCACGGTGGGGCCACGTTCGAGCCGCCGCAACAGGAAGTCTATAAATAGGAGAATGCCGGCCATTTCGAGGAACTCCTCGACATGTGTGGTAACGGCGTAAGCGAATGTTTCCTCAAATTCCACCCACGATTCATAGCCGTGGGGGAAAAACACCGCCCCCGCCACCATCTCCATGATCACAGCGCCGGAAAGAAACACAACGGCCGCTGCGGCGAGCCGCAGGCGCTGTTCCGGGGTCAGGCACATGAAGAAGAACCGCAGATACGCGATCGCCACAACGGCGGTGAAGGCGAGGCCCGCGATCAGCCAGGTTGGCGCCCAGATCCCGTCCGGCATGCCGCCTGTCAGACGTTGCAACGGCTCCATCGTGCGCTCGTGCAAACTCGCCATCTCGTCCATGGAGAGGAAGACGAAAATCAAGCAGAGCCAACCCCAGTGGCGCGCAAAAGGTCTGCTTGTCATTTTCTCCTGCCACCAGATCGCCGCCAGCAATCCGGCGCTGAACAGCAGCTGGACGGAAGAAAACCACGACGGCAGGTTCTGTTCCTGGTTCACGTAAAAAAAGTCGACAAGGCCGAAGATATAGCCGTATCCGAAATAGTACCGTGAAACTTGGCCGGCGAGGCTCAGCGCCGTTAAGCTCAGGATCGTCGCCGCCAGTACGCGCACGACGAGGCGCCGTCGCACGACGGCCGAAAGCTCATCGGGAATGGTGTCGATGCTGGAAGCGCGGCTTCTTTCGGCGGAACCAGCTGAGGCTGTCATTAGTGGCATCTTTAGGTATCCGTCCAGATACATAAACACGAATGACATAGATGGGTAACATGAGTGACATAAATGGCCGGCTTCCTGTGTGACCAAAAAGCGTCTTTCGGTGATTTAATAATGACCGGGCGCGGACAGCATGATTGCGTTGACGCGATATCCCCGCGTTGAGACGGGCCGAACGGTGAGGATGAAATTCCGGGAAGGCGCTGAAAAGTATTCTTGGCGTCCCCTAGGGGGGTCGAACCCCTGTTTTCGCCGTGAGAGGGCGACGTCCTAGGCCACTAGACGAAGGGGACCCGGAAGAGGCGATACATGTACTTGGAATTTTGGGCCGGGGCAAGGCCGCTTTCGGCGCTCAGGCGTGCCGGCGCAGGCCGACGGCCATGAAGTGCCCGGTGCCGGAATCCAGGCGGAACGCCGCCGTTTCCGCCGGGCCGGTTTCGGTGACGGCGGTGATCAGCCAGACCAGCTCCGGCTCCCACGCCTGGGCCCGGTCGCGCTCGGAGGGTTGCGCCGGGCCGTCGGGGTGCGAATGGAAATGCCCGACGATGCGCTCATTCGTGCCTTGCAGCGCGCGCATCGTATCGAAGCGGATTTTGGGGTCGACCTCGAAGGAGTCGCGGGTGTCGCCGGCGCTGACGTTCGGGCTGACGACGGCGCGCGCGACGGCGATGTCGCCGTTCGGGACGTCGGCGCCGATCAGGAGCCCGCAGCTTTCATCCGGATAGGCGGCGGCGGCGGCGCGCTCGATCTCGTCGAGCAGGGCCGGCGGGACGACGATCATGGGGCGGCTTTCAGAGTGCCCATAATTTTGCCGCTTTTCGGATCGACGATCACGATCCGGGCGCACGACGGCGCCGGGCCGATGATCACGTAGAGCCTGTCGCCGTCGGGTTTGACCTCGGCGATTTCGCAGCCGGCGGGAATCGGCAGGACGGCCTCGCCGAAGCCGGTTTTATCCTCGCCGCCGCCGGAAGACGGCGCGGAAGACGACACGGAAGGAGATACGGAAGAGGAGCGGGCGCCGCCGGCATCGAGTTCTTGGGCTTGTTTGTAAAGCCCATAGCCGAGGACGCCCATTCCGATCACAATCAGGATTCCCATGCCGATCACAAGGGCCTTGAGTACTTGCACCATTTTCATTCAGTCTCTTCGTTATGAACACGCCGATGCCGACCCTCACTTATACCGTGGACGTGCCCGAGGACAAGGCCGGTGCCCGGCTCGACTGGGTTTTGGCGGACGCCTTGCCGGATCTTTCCCGGACCCGGCTCAAGGCCTTGATCGCCTCGGACCGGGTCGTTCTGGGCGGCGGCGGTACCGTTCGCGATCCGGCCCTGAAGGTGAAGGCCGGCGAGCGCTATGCGGTCTCGGTGCCGGCGGCGATCCCGGCCGAACCCGAGCCCCAGGCGATCCCGCTTCGAATCGTCTACGAGGACGAGGATTTGCTGGTGGTCGATAAACCGGCCGGGCTGGTCGTGCATCCCGCCGCCGGCCATGCCGACGGTACCCTCGTCAACGCCTTGCTGGCCCATTGCGGGGCGAGCCTGTCGGGGATCGGCGGCGTCAGCCGGCCGGGCATCGTGCATCGTCTCGACAAGGAAACCAGCGGGTTGCTGTTGGTCGCGAAGAACGACCTCGCCCATCACGGGCTGGCGAAACAGCTCGCCGAGCACCATATGGAACGTGCCTATACGGCCGTGGTGTGGGGAACACCCAAACCGGCGGAGGGTGAAATCGCAGGCAATATCGGGCGCAGCCCGGCGAATCGAAAAAAGATGGCGGTCACGGCTCACGGCGGGAAAACGGCGTTGACCCGCTATCGGGTGGTGCGCCGCGCCGGGCCGGCGGCGAGCGTGGTGGAATGCCGCCTGGCGACCGGGCGGACCCATCAAATCCGGGTCCATCTGACCCATATCGGCCACCCCATCGTCGGCGATCCCGTCTACGGCCGGGGCGCCCGGCGGCGCGTACCGGCCCTCGATGCGGCGGCGCGCGAGCGCCTGGCGGGGCTCACCCGGCAAGCGCTTCACGCGCATTTGATCGGTTTTCGCCACCCCAGAAGCGGCGAATCGCACCGCTATTTTTCAGAATTACCAAATGATATCAATGATTTAATTGATTTATTAGACGCGATTTAATTTTTCTGTACATGGGGTGCGGATTTGAGTATTTTATTCATGACCAATTTAGTCATGTATATGTTCCTTGGCGCTTATCGGATGAGGGTCCGAAAAGCGCCCGGAAAGAGGGGGAGGGAGACGCCTGTCGTGAAAGGAGAAGTGCAAGATAGCCATGTCTTCAATATCAAGCCTAACGGCACACAGTGTGTCCCCCGAGCAAAACCTAACCCGGTATCTGCAGACTATTCGCGGGTATCCGATGCTGGCGTATCAAGAGGAACAGGATCTCGCCCGCAGATGGCGTGATCACGACGATTCCGACGCCGGCGATAAACTCGTCACCAGTCACTTGCGTTTGGTCGCCAAGATCGCGATGGGCTATCGCGGTTACGGCCTGCCCGTCGCCGAGCTGATTTCCGAAGGCAACATCGGTTTGATGCAGGCCTTGAAGAGGTTCGATCCCGAACGCGGCTTTCGCTTCGCGACCTATGCGATGTGGTGGATTCGCGCGGCGATGCAGGAGTACATCCTGCATTCCTGGTCGCTCGTGAAAATGGGCACGACCGCCTCGCAGAAGAAACTGTTCTTCAACCTGCGCCGGTTGAAGGGGAAAATGCAGGCCTTCGAAGAAGGCGATCTGTCCCCGGAACACGTTTCCAACATCGCAATGGTGCTTCAGGTGCCCGAAGACGACGTGATCAGCATGAACCAACGGCTGAGCCAGCACGACCATTCGCTCAATACGCCGCTGAACAACGAGAGCGACGACGAGTGGCAGGATTGGCTCGAGAGCGACGAGGAAAACCAGGAAGAGCTGATCGGCGATTTTCAGGAACTGCAAAACCGCCGTCGGCTGTTGAACGACGCCATGACGGGGTTGTCGCGGCGCGAGCGCCATATCCTGACAGAACGCCGTTTGAAAGAAGCCCCGCGGACCTTGGAGCACCTTAGCCAGGAATACGGGATTT
>JBBDTH010000104.1:0-5352 GCA_040904505.1 Rhodospirillales bacterium
CGGCCCTCGAGAACACCCGCGGCGGCGCGCAAGTCGTCGAGCGTGCCGCCGGCGCAGGTGCCGATGAAGATTTGATGGACCGGTTTGCCGGCGACGCTCGAGACCGGCACGACGTTATCCGGGCTGGGCGGCGCGGCGACGATGGGCTCGAGGTCGGAAACGTCGAAGTCGAGGGTTTCGGCGTATCCGGCATCGGCGTCGCTCGAGACCGGCGTGAACGGCAACCCGGTGAGCGCGCGAACGTGCTTGATGCTTTTCGCATCGGGATTGACGAAGGCGCTGACCGCGTCGATCTCGACGGTGATGTTGCAAAGCACCTGCCGCCCGTCGATATCCAAGGCGTCGACATACGGCCCGGCGAATTCGATCACCCGGTTATCCGCGCGCTCGACGCCGATATGGGCGGCGCAGGCCTGCGCGACGTCACGGGCCAGCACGCCCGGCCCCGCCGTGCCGGTCACGGTGAGGCGCAAGGTTTCCGGCACCCGCAGCCAGGAACTGCCGAGGGCCAGATACGGGAGAATGTCCTGGCCGATGGAAATCGCCAGGCACCCGACGGCACCGGCGGTCGGCGAATGGCCGTCCCGGCTGACGATGAAAACGCCGGGGCGGGCGAAGCCACGTTCGATCTGCAATTGATGCGTGATGCCGGAATTGCCGATATCGAAAAAATGCTCGATGCCGTAGGTCTCGACCCACCGGCGGGTTTCCTTGTGGCTTTGAGCGATCTTCGGGTTCAGGGCGGGGACGCGATGGTCCATGGCGACCATCACGCGCTCGGGCTTCCAGAGGTTTTTGACGCCCATCTCCCACAGTTCGCGCAGGAACATATGCGCGTGGCCGTCGTGCATGATCATGAGATCGGGCTCGGGATAGATGATTTCGCCGGGCCGGACATCGTTTCCGCCGGCGGCCCGGGCGAGAATCTTTTCGGCCGCCGTTTTGCCTGCGCTAAAATGCTTCGATGTCATGTGTCGGGCCTGTCAACGAAAGACGTTTCGTATTTTTTTGGGCACGCCGCCGCGAAGATGCTAGAAAGGGACGACCAGCCACGGTATTTCAGCATAGCATAATATACGGAACCGACGGAGCGCGACAGTAACCATGGATATGACCGGCGAATACCGCATCCCGGCCCCCCAGCAAGCGGTATGGGATGCCTTGAATGACCCCGACGTTCTTAAAGCCAGCATTCCCGGCTGCGAGTCGGTCGAGAAAGTTTCCGATACGGATCTGAAGGCCAAGGTGACACTCAAGATCGGCCCCGTGAAGGCGAAATTCGCCGGCGAGGTCACGCTTTCGGACATGGACCCGCCGAACGGCTATACGATTTCCGGCAAGGGCAGCGGCGGGGCCGCCGGCTTCGGCAGCGGCAGCGCGAGCGTGTCGATGCGCGAAGAGGGCGGCGAGACCGTGCTGTCCTACAGCGCGAAAGCCTCGGTCGGCGGCAAGATCGCGCAACTCGGCCAGCGCCTGATCGATTCGACCGCGAAGAAACTGGCCGACGAGTTTTTCGACAATTTCGTCGCCCATCTGGCCGCCACGGGAGTTTCCCGGGCGCCGGGGGAAGCACCGGCGCCCGCACCCGCACCCGAAGCGGCCGTGCCGCCGGAACCGGCGGTGGAAAAACCGGCAGCGGAAAAACCGGTGGGGCAAAATAAATCTTGGCTGATCGTGGCGGCTGTTGTCATTATTGTTCTGGCCGTTCTCGGCTATCTTCTGCGTTGAGTCATTTCCGAGTTTTGCGGCGTTCGGCCGCGTCCGACTAAATAAAGAAAACGAATTACCGAGGGAGGAATACAGGGATGGCAGCCGCCAACCAGCGTCTTAAGGTCGCCGTCGTCGGGGCCGGGTTCGCCCACAGCCCGGACGGGCGCGAGCGTTTTTCCGTGCGCGCGCACGTGCCGGCGATCCTGGCACAACCGGATTTGTTCGAACTCACGGCGGTATGCACGACCCGCATGGAAACTGCGCGCGAAAGCGCCGATCATTTCGGCGTGCCGCACGCGTTTGACGATGTCGAACGCATGGTAACCGAACTGCCCGACCTCGATATCGTCTGCGCTTCCGTGCGTCCCGCCTACCATCATCAAGTCGTGATGCCGGCGCTTGCGGCCGGCAAGCATCTTTATTGCGAACTGCCGCTCGGGCTGGACAGCACGCAAGCCCAGGAGATGTACGATCTCGCCAAGAAGCAGGGCGTGAAAACCGTGATCGGCTATCAGCAGCATCATCATCCGGTGCTGCTCTATATGAGCGATCTGGTGCGCGGCGGCTTCATCGGCAAGCCGCTGACGTTTTGCCTGAGCGAGGTCGTCAGCAATTACATCGTGCCGCGGCCGTCGCACCGGCAATGGCTGTTTCAATCGGAAATGGGCGGCCAGCCCGGCTATCGCAGCGGCCGTAGTTTGGAGCGGGTGCGCGCCGTGTTGGGCCAAGAAATCACGTCGATCTGCGCGGACCTGTCGATCAAGGTGCCCGAGCGCGCCGCCGTCGATACCGGCGGCGTGATCAAAAGCGATCAGGTCGACAACATGAACTATATCGTGCAAACCGAAAACGGCGTGACCGGCAACATGCAGGTCAGTTACACCGGCTGGTTCGGATCGGGCGACCGGTTTGAGGTCTACGGCACCGAAGGTATGCTGTACCTGACCACCGATCAATCGGCGCAGAACTGGCACAAGGAAACCGGCGAAGGCGATCCGGTGCGCGGCACCTATCTTTTGTTCGGCTCGCGGGTCGATCTCAATAAGTATATCGCCGATCCGATCGCGCCCGAGCGGCTGCAACGGGATTTCCGGCCGATGCCGGTGCCGGAGACGTATTATAAAGTATCGGGAATCGACGAGGGCCGGGCGGTGTTCATGGTGGCGCAGACCTGGGCGGCGTTTCACGCGGCGATCGTTTCGGGCCAGGAATGCCGGCCGAACTTCGAGGACGGTTTGAAGCTGCACCGTCTGCACGACGCGGCCAACGAATCCACCAAAACGCGCGCCTGGGTCGACGTCGATCTCGGCGGCTTGTAATCGAACGGCAAAATTAAGAAGCCTTTCAACAGGGAGAAAACCATGACAGTTACCGGAGAGTTGGTCGACAAGCTGATCGCCACGAAATACGAGGATATGCCGCAAGACGCCATTGAGATCGCGCGGCAGACCTGCCTCGACGGCCTCGGCGTAATGATGGCCGCGGTGCGCGAGCCGCTCGGTTTGGGCCAGAAAGTGATCGCGTACACCAAGGCGCTCGGCGGCACGCCGGAATCGAGCGTGATCGGCGGCGGCTTCAAGACCAACGCGCAAAACGCGGCGTACGCCAACGGCACGCTGGCGCACGCGCTCGATTTCGACAACACCTGGTGGCCGCTCAATCATCCGACCTCGCCGACCCTGCCCGCGATCCTGGCGCTCTCGGAAAAGGACGGGCTGTCGGGCAAGGATATCCTGCGCGCGATCGTCTTGAGCTTCGAGGTGCAGGGCCGCATGCGCGCGGCCTCGCTTCGGGTTCTGCCGGGCAGCACGTTCCACAAGCCCGGCGTGTCGGGCACCATGGGCGCGGCGACGGCGGCGGGCGTTTTGCTCGATCTTACCCATGAGGAATTCCTCATGTGTTACGGCATCGCCGGGTCGCGTTCGGGCTCGATGTCGAAGAACACCGGCACCATGACGAAATCGTCCCACTCCGGCCACGCCGCGCGCATGGGAGTCGAATCCGCCGAGTTGGCCAAGATCGGCTGGACCGCGCACGACGACATCTTCGGCGAAGGCGAGTATTTCGATCTGTTCTACGGCAAGGAAAACTGCGATCTGGATTTGTTCCTGAAGGGCTTCGGCGATCCCTATCGCATGATCGATCCCGGCGTCGGCTTCAAGAAGCACCCGTGCAACTACTACACCCACCGCTCGATCGACGCGATGCTGGAGCTGGTCAACGACAAGGGCCTCAAGCCCGAGGACGTCGACTCGGTCGTCGTCGAAATGACCGACATGCAATACGTCAACCGACCGCAACCGAAGAGCGGGCTCGACGGCAAGTTCAGCATTCAATACACCGCCGCGTTGGCGCTCATCGACAAACGAATCAAGGTCGAAAGCTTTTCCGACGAGCGCCGCTTCGCGCCCGACATCGAGGCTATGCTGCCGCGCATCACGCTCGACATGAAAAAGTCGATCACGCTCGATTTTCCCGATACCTACGCCATCGTGCACGTCAAAACTAAGGACGGCAAACAACTGGACGCGCGCTGCGACAAGCCGCGCGGCTTGTGGGGCGTGCCGCTGACCCGCGACGAGCGCCTCGCCAAGTTCCGCGATTGCGCCGAACCGGCCTTACCGGCGAAGGATATCGAGAAGGTCATCGAGCTGGTCGAAGGCATCGACGATTTACCCGATGCGAAGTCGATTATGGACATCGTGACCAAGGCCAAGGGGCTGGACTAAACGCCGGGCCGAGATAAGGAGAGCGACATGAGCGAGGAAAAACGGGTTGCCCTGATCACCGGATCGAGCCGCAACATCGGCCGAGGCGTGGCGCTGCGCCTCGCCCGCGACGGCTTTAACGTCGTGATTAACGGTGTCAGCAAGAAAGACGCCTGCGAAAAGGTCGTCGAAGAGGCAAAGGCGTGCGGCGTCGAGGCGATCTACGCGCTCGGCGACATGGGCAAGCGCGCGGACGTCGAGAACCTGGCGAACGTGGCATTGAAGCGTTTCGGCCGGGTCGACGTGCTGGTGAACAACGCCGCGATCCGCCCTCATTCCGGCATTCTCGAGATGGACGAAGCGGAATGGGACACTGTGTTGACGACCAACCTGCAGTCGGCGTTCTGGCTGATCCGCGCGTGCGCGCCGGGCATGGCCGAGCGGGGCTGGGGTCGGATCGTCAATTTCGCCGGCATGCAGGCGATGCGCGGCTATAACGGCGGCTGCCACATCTCGGTGAGTAAACATGGGTTATGGGGTTTGGTGAAAGCTTTGGCGAAGGAACTCGGCCCCAAGGGCATTACCTCGAACCTCATCTCGCCGGGCCCGACGCTGACGGCGCAGGACGATCCGAACGTGCAGGGCCGCATCGCGCGCTGGGGCAAGGACATCCCGATCGGCCGCCTGGGCGCGCCCGAGGACATCGGCGCGATCGTGTCGTTGCTGGTAACCGACGAGGGCGCCTACATCAACGGCCAGATGATCCAGGCCAACGGCGGACTCGAAACCTGACGGGCATGGAAAAGGCGCCCGGCCGCAAAACTAAAAGCACGGGCGCCGAAGTCCGAGTTTTTTGTCCTTTAGAGCCGGTCATGGTTAGTCGGAATTTTGGCCCATGCCAAATGGTTGGCAATCAACGATCCGACAACCATGT
>JBBDTH010000105.1:0-5339 GCA_040904505.1 Rhodospirillales bacterium
GGCCCAGGGTGCGGAACTCGTAGGACAGCTCGGCGATCCGGGGCGAGGGGAATTGGGCCATCAGCACCGAAATTTCGAGCGTAAGAGTCCAGAGCCGCACCGCGTGCTCGAAGCTCTCGACGTCGAAAGTTCCGTCGGTCTTCTGATAGGCCATCAAGTTGAGGGAGGCCAGATTGCAGGCGGTGTCGTCGAGGAACATGTATTCCGAACACGGATTGGAGGCGTTGATGCGCCCGCTGTTCGGGCAGGTGTGCCATTCGTTGATGGTGGTATCGAACTGCAAGCCGGGGTCGGCGCAGGCCCAGGCGGCATGGCCGATTTGTTCCCACAGATCGGCGGCCGGGACCGACTTGGCGACGTCGCCGCTGGTCCGGTTGGTGAGGTGCCAGTCGTCATCGTTGTGGACGGCGGTGAGGAAATCGTTCGAAATCCGGACCGTATTGTTCGAGTTCTGACCGGATACGGTCATGTAGGCCTCGGAGTCCCAATCCGTGTCGTAAACCGGAAAATCGATGGCCGTGTACCCCTGGCGGGCGAATTCGATCACCCGCTGGACGTAGTTTTCCGGGATCATCATTTTACGCGCCGCCAACACGGCCTTTTTCAAAACCGGATTCTTTTTGGGCAAGAACCGGTCCTCGCTGTCGAGATCGGCGTGGTGGCAGGCCTCGATGATGGCGTTCAGATGGATATTCGTCAGCTTCGAGCCCGACACCAAGGCGGCGACTTTCTGCTCTTCGATGACCTTCCAGTTGATGAAGGTTTCGATGTCCGGGTGGTCGACGTCGACTACGACCATCTTGGCGGCCCGGCGCGTGGTGCCGCCGGATTTGATGGCGCCGGCGGCGCGGTCGCCGATCTTGAGGAAGCTCATCAGGCCCGACGACTTGCCGCCGCCCGACAGGGACTCGTTTTCGCCCCGGACGGAGGAGAAATTCGAGCCGGTGCCCGAACCGTATTTGAACAGCCGGGCTTCCCGGATCCACAGATCCATGATGCCGCCCTCGTTGACGAGATCGTCGTTGATGCTCTGGATGAAGCAGGCGTGGGGTTGCGGATGCTCATATGCGGACTCGGAGCGCACCAGCTTGCCGGTTCTGTAATCGACGTACGAATGGCCCTGGGCCGGGCCGTCGATCCCGTAGGCCCAATGCAGGCCGGTGTTGAACCATTGCGGCGAATTCGGCGCGCCGGCCTGGGTCGCGAGGATGTATTGCATTTCGTCGAAATAGGCGCGGGCGTCTTCCTCGGAGTCGAAATAGCCGCCTTTCCAGCCCCAGTAGGTCCAGCACCCGGCGATCCGGTTGAACGCCTGTTTCGCGCTGATTTCGCTGCCGTAGCGGTCCTTTTTGGGAAGGTCCTTGAGGGCGGTGTCGTCGGGCACCTTGCGCCAGAGCCAGGAGGGGACGTCGTTCTCCTCGACCGCCTTCAGCTTGGTCGGAACGCCGGCCTTGCGGAAATATTTCTGCGCCAGGACGTCGCAGGCGACCTGCGACCACTTTTTGGGGACCTCGAAGTTCTCCAGCTTAAACACCACGGAGCCGTCCGGGTTGCGGATCTCGCTGGATGTGGTGCGGAATGCGATGTCGGCGAAGGGTGATTCCCCATGTTTCGTGTAGCGACGCGAAATCCTCATTGTTCCCCCAAAGACTTATGGTCGTGAGTTGTTGCCCAGATCAGTTTTTCTTGAGCCCCCTGATCCCCACAGGGCTGGTTAAGCGCATCCCTCTCGTTTATTGGCCCATTGTCCACTTGGTCCCCTTAAACTACTAAATCGTGTGTTCAAGAGTGGGGGGCAGCGCAAGTTCTAGATGTCTCAAAAAGAGCCTCGAGCGTCAACCAGATTTTGGGGGTGATGGATAAAAAAATTACTGTATCTAGTATTTGCTTGAAATTATGGATATGACTTGAAGCATATTTTGAACGAAGCGCATACCGACTCGAATGAGCGGCGAAGCTATTAAAGCCAATAAAAATAATTAATTAGTCACATTCATTAAACTTGATTGTCACGCTTCCTCATGGCTTATCCACAAGAGACGAAAATCGTTTTTTCGAGAATCGGTTTTGCGGCCTCTATCGGTGCGTGGGGAGACAGAGTTTGCCGGCGCTGTCGTCCAACCGGCGCGAACGAAGCCGCGGAGTGGGGAACGCTTACGGTTTCACGAATATCGTTCCCTCGGCGGCTGCTTTCGATTAAGGATGTTCGGGCGATTCAGGATGGTCGGGTTCGGCGGACATGGATTGAATGTCGGGATTGAATGTCGGGATTGAATGCCGGGATTGAATGTCGATAATTTAATGGCGGTACGATGCATTTTGCGACATTGATCTACACGTGGCTGCGTGGCGACCTGGTTGGCGTCGACGAGTTCGGCAACCGCTATTATCACGCGCCGACCGAGATGCGGTATGGCCGCGAAAAACGCTGGGTGCTCTATAAGGGCCGGGCGGAGGCCTCGAATGTGCCGTCGGAATGGCATGCTTGGCTGCATCATCTGTGCGATGTGCCGCTCACCGAGAAAGCGGCTCTTTCGAATGCCTGGCAGAAAGAGCATCAGCCGAATCTCACGGGAACGCCGGAGGCTTACCGGCCGCAAGGCCATCAATACAAAGGCGGCGTTCATGCGCCTTCGCGCGGCGATTACGAAGCCTGGCGTCCCGAATAATGGGATTTTTGAAGCATTCAGGCAGGCGTAGGACATGAGAAATACGGGCACGAAGGAAATTTTCGTCGGTATCGGCGTGCTGTCGGCATTTATCGCGGTGCTCGCCTATCTCTATGTCGGGCGTACGATAACGGCCGAGGCCGCATCCAAGGAATATCGTCTGAGCGCGACCTTCAATAAGGTCGACGGCTTGATCCCGGGCGATACGGTCCGGTTGGGCGGCATTCGAGTCGGAACGGTCGAAAGCCAGAAATTGGGGAAAAATTTCCGGGCCATTTTAACGTTTAGGATCAGTGGCGATTTCCGCCTGCCGGTCGATACGTCAGCGGCCATCCATACGGACGGTCTGTTCGGCTCGAAGTTCGTCGTTTTGGAACCCGGCGGTAGCGAACGCTATCTCAAGAACGGCGATGAAATCACGTATACCCAGGATGCCGTGATCGTCACCGAGCTCCTGGACCTGATCATTTCGCAGGGCAAGGCCAATTTGAAAAAATTGGAAGAGAAAAAGGACGAGGAGAAGAAACAATGATGCGGCGCAATGCCATCGAAACCTTGTTGGGCGGTATCGTTCTGGCGGTCGCCGTCGTCTTTTTATTCGTCGCCTTGAAATCCGCCCAGGTGGGTGGGGTGCAGGGTTATGAAATCAAAGCCGTTTTCTACAAAATCGGCGGCTTGACCAACGGCAGCGACGTGCGCATCAACGGGATTAAGGTGGGCACCGTGATCGACAGCCGGCTCAACCCGAAAACCTTCGATGCCGAAGTGCGGTTCACGCTCCGCCGGGACGTAAAGTTGCCCGACGATACGATCGCCGTGATCGCGAGTGAGGGATTGGTCGGTAATAAATACGTGCGTCTCGATCCCGGCATGTCGCAAAACGTTATCGCGCCGGGCGGCGTGATCAAGAAAACCAAGGATTTTAGGTCCTTGGAAGATCAGGTCGGCGAAATCATTTTCCTTGCGACCGGCGGCTCGGAACAAAAGGGTAAATAAACAAGACTTTGCGGGTATTCGTTCTGATCGCCGGTTTGATCGTGGCGGCTGTTTCCGGCCCGGCACCGGCGGCGCCCTATGAAGTCGCCGTTTTGCAAGGCCTGAATAAAGTGACGGCGCGGGTGACGACGATCGAAGCGCCGGTGGGCCGGGTGGTCCGGTTCGGCACGCTCGAGATCATCGTCCGCATTTGCGACAAGCGCCCGCCCGAGGAAACCCCGGAAAGCGCGTCCTTTCTCGATATCTGGGAAGCCCGCCGCGGGGAATCGACGGTGAGTCTGTTTCGAGGATGGATGTTCGCGTCCAGTCCGGCCCTGTCGGCCCTGGAGCATCCGGTTTACGACGTTTGGGTTCTCGATTGCCGGAATAATGCCTCGAGCGCGCCCTCGAGTTCGTCGCCGGGCGGATCGGGATAAAACTCGGCCTTCACCTTCAACGCCTCTTCCAAAAGCTCGAGATACCGGCGCGCCGGTATTTCGACGGCGCCGAACCCCTTCAGGTGATCGGTGACGAATTGGGTATCCAAAAGCACGTAGCCGCCGAGGTTCAGGCGGGCGACGAGGTGCACCAAAGCGACCTTGCTGGCATCGGGCACGCGCGAGAACATGCTTTCGCCGAAAAAGCCGCCGGCCAGGGAAACGCCGTACAGGCCGCCGACGAGCATATCGTTCTGCCAGCATTCGACGGAATGAACGAAGCCGAGCGCGTGCAGTTCCGAATAGGCGCCGGCGATCTCGTCGTTGATCCAGGTATCGTTACGCCCTTTATAGCTGCCGCCGCAGCCGTCGATGACCCGGTCGAACGCGGTGTCGCAGCGGATCTCGAAAACGTTCCGGCGGACCTTTTTGCGGAGGCTGCGCGACACGTGAAAGGACTCGAGCGGCAGCACCCCCCGGATTTTGGGGTCGACCCAGAAAATACCCGGATCGTCGCGGCTTTCCGCCATCGGGAAAATACCGGCGGCATAGGCGCGCAGCACCAGTTCGGGGGTCAGAAACCTGGGCTTGGGGATCGGCCGGCTCATGATTCCGATTTATGGTCTTCTATGAAATGTTCAAGCCAGTGGATGTCGTAATCGCCGTTGATGAAATCGGCGGCCGTCATCAGGCGCTGGTGAAGCGGAATGGTGGTTTCCAGGCCGTCGACGACGTATTCCGTGAGCGCGCGGCGCAGCCGCATCAGGCATTCGTTGCGGTTATTGCCGTGCCCGATCAGCTTGGCGATCATGCTGTCGTAATGCGGCGGCACCACGTATCCGGCGTAGAGGCCCGAATCGACCCGGATGCCGAGGCCGCCGGGAGCATGATAAACCCCGACGCGGCCCGGGCAGGGGGCGAAGGTGTAGGGGTTTTCGGCATTGATCCGGCATTCGATGGCGTGGCCCGAGAAGCGGACGTCCTCCTGGGTGAAGCCGAGCGGGGCGCCGGCGGCGACCCGGATCATTTCGCGCACCAGGTCGATGCCGCAGATCATTTCCGTGATCGGGTGCTCGACCTGCAGGCGCGTGTTCATTTCGATGAAATAGAACTTTCCGTCCTCGAACAGGAATTCCATGGTGCCGACGTTGCGATAGCCGATTTTCTTGACCGCTTCGACGGCGACGCGCCCGATGTCTTCGCGCTGCGCGGCATTCAGCGCCGGCGAGGGGGCTTCCTCGAGCAGTTTTTGATGGCG
>JBBDTH010000106.1:0-5266 GCA_040904505.1 Rhodospirillales bacterium
CTCAATTGACTGGATCGCCCGGGCGGAGCCGGGCGATGACGTATGAGTGTAAAGGGCGACGATATATCCAACCCGTCACGCCCCGCCAAGGCGCGGGGCGTCTAGTAACGAAAAATCGTCATGCCCCGGCGATAGCCCGGGGCATCCAGTGCATGAAAAACCGGCTCACCCGGACGGAGCCTGTCCTCCGACCGGCCGTTGGCTGGTCCGGTGGGCCGGGCGATGACGGTGGGGTGTGGGAGCGATGACGAGTGCAGGAACCACCGAGGCACAGAGACACAGAGATTATTCAATCTCTTTACCTCTGTGCCTTCGTGTCTCTGTGGTTTTATTCCTTCTTTTTCTTCTTCTCGGCGGCTTTCTTCAGGAACACGCCGTAGTGGGTCTTGATCCAGTTCTGCAGCCATTGTCTCGACTCGGAATCGAGGGTCGCGCCGGCCTGCATGGCCTTGAGGGCTCTGTCCCCGAGTTGCTGCTGATAGGGGCCCATGATCTTCAGGCCCTGCTTGGATTTGAACGCCGGATCGTTCACCACTTTCTTGGCGGCTGCGTGATAGGCCGCGAGCACGTCCGGTTTGGTCTTCTTCGGCAGCACGACCATCTTGCTCGCCATGATGCGCAGGTTGAACAGCGCCTTGAGGGTTTTGCCTTCGGCGCCGCCGAGCGGCTTGCCGTGGAGTTGTTCATACGCCTCGAAGAAGCTCGGTGCGTCCTGGATCATGGGATCGCGCACGATCTTGCCGTCGGTCTGCTCAAAGCCGTAGGTGAATAGAACGACCGCCTTGCCCTTTTCCACCAGCGGCACGACCTTGGTGAGGTAAGACGCGGTGGTGTCGTAGTTCAGGTCGGTTTCGCCGCGCGCGAACGCCTGGCGGGCCTTGCCCCGGCTGAGGCCGCCGACGAACTTGATCTTGTAGCCCAACAGATCGAAAGCAACGAGCAGCGGCAGCTCCGAGCCCGTGGGCTTGCGGCTGCCGAAAACGAATTCCTTGCCCTTCAATTTCGCGGCTTCGCCCTTTTTCACGCCGAATTTCGGTGAGGCGTAGACGACGACGCCGAAGGGTGAGGTGATGACGGGGATAAAGTCGGCGAAGTCGAACTTCACGGTCTTCTCGCCGATCACGAATTGCGTCAGGGCGCTGGCGGTCGGCATGGTCAGCATCAGGCCGTCGTCCTTGGCGGTGCGGGCGAAATAGTTGATGCCGCGCGTCGAGGCGCCGCCGGGCATGTTGCGGATCAGGACCGTCGGCTTGCCGGGCAGGTGCTTTTCGAGCAGGGGTGCCAGGAACCGGCCGTAGATGTTGGAGCCGCCGCTTTCGGGATACGGGATGATGAAGTTGATTTTTTTGCCGGAAAAATCCGCTGCCTGCGCGGCAGGGGCGACGACCGCCGCGGCGGCGAGCGCCGTTACGGCCGCAATGGCACACAGGGCCCGCGAGCCCTTGTTGGACTTTAGTTGCATGGAAACCTCCCTCGGGTGGGTTGGTACATTAGAGTTATCGAAACCATGATAAGTCCGCGCGTGCCTATTGGCTATCGCAAAGATTTCATCGAAGAACTCCGGGGCTCGTATTTACGGCGGGGAGGCCCCAAATAAGGTTTTTCGCACCGGTTTGGGGCATAACGATGATCGTTCGGAATAATGACTCGAAGCCGAAAGGTTGCGGCGGCCTTTGGACGATAACGGCGTTCGTCTTCGGCCTCGCGCTTGCGTCCGGGGTGGTTCCGTTGGGGGCCGCGCCCGGTTTCGCGGCGGAAACCGGCAACGATGCCGCCCCAAAAGCCCGTCAGGATAAGACCCAGGACAAGAAGAAGCCGCAAAAAAAGCCGGACACGCGTACCGGGCAACCGTCCGGGACCTTTGCCGATAGCGTCACGCGCCACACCGTGACCCTCGGCGGCAAGCCCGTCGATTACGTCGCCACCGCCGGCGTGTTGACGGTGCCGGCCGAGCGGGACGAGAGCACGCAAAAGGGGCGCATGTTCTACGTCGCCTACACGCTGGACGGTCCGGCGGCGGCGCGGCGGCCGGTCACGTTCGTCTTCAACGGCGGCCCGGGCGCGGCGGCGGCCTATCTGCACCTCGGGGTCATGGGGCCCAAGCGGGTCGATTTCGCCGCCGACGGTCGGGTGCCGGCGCCGCCGGTGCGGCTGATCGACAACCCGCAAAGCTGGCTCGCCTTTACGGATCTGGTTTTTATCGATCCGGTCGGGACCGGCTACAGCCGGACCGTTTCGGGCAAGGACGAGGAAACGGTCGAAAGCGACGGCGACTCGCCGTTCTGGGCGACCGGGCGGGATTTGGACGCGCTCGGCGATTTCATCCGGCTTTATCTGACGCGCAACAAACGCTGGCTGTCGCCGACGGTTCTGGCCGGCGAAAGCTACGGCGGGTTCCGGGTCGCCGCGCTGGCCGACCGCCTGCAGACGAAATTCGGTATTTCGGTCGGCGGGCTGGTGATGATCTCGCCGGCGCTGGAACTGGGCCTGTTGTCCGAAAGCCGCTTTCGCCTGCTGCCGTGGATCATTCGCGTGCCGTCCTTCGCGGCGGCGGCCGTCCGTCACGGGCGTGTGCGCGGGGGCGAAGACGAGGCGACGCTGCAAACGGTCGAGCGTTTCACGATCGATGCGTTGCTGCCGGGGCTGACCCGGGGCGGCGCGCTCGGGGAGAAACAGCGCACGGACCTACTGTCCCGGTTGGCGCGCTATACCGGCCTGCCGGAGGATTTGGTGATCCGCTACGGCGGCAAGCTGCCGGGCGACGTTTTCGCCGCGCGCCTGCTCGAGAAGGACGGGCGCATCGTCAGTATGTACGACGCGTCCATCAGCTATCCGGCGCCCCATCCCGCCGACGGGCGCTATCGCGATCCGCGTCTGGCCCGGATCAGTGCCGCCCTGACCGCGGCGTTCAACGATGACGTCCGCACCCGGCTGAAGGTCGAAACCGATTTGCCCTACGAGGTGCTGAACCGGCGCACCGGCGCGAACTGGAACTGGGGCCGCTCCGGCCGCTCGGGGCCGCCCGGTGCGGCCGAGAATTTGGAGAACGCCTTCAAGCGCATCGAAGGGCTGCGCGGCCTCCTGGTGCATGGCCTATACGATTTGGTCACGCCTTATTTCGGGTCGGCCGTGCTGGTCAACCAGCTCGACCTCGAACCGGCTTTGCGCGAACGCCTGATCCTGCGGAACTACGAGGGCGGCCATATGTTCTATAGCCACGCCGTTTCGCGCGCGGCGTTTTACGACGACGCGCGGCGCCTGTACGAAAAGATCGCGGGCGGTAAACCGTAACAGGCTACGGTTGCGCACCCGTATGCCTCGATATCCTTCGCGACGTACCCTATACCGTCATGCCCCGGCGCAGGGGTTAAGGGGGCACCCCCTTACCCCCGAGGCCCGGGGCATCCAGCATTATAAAACTGGATCGCCCTGGCGGAGCCGGGCGATGACGGTGAGGTGAAAGCCGGGCGATGATGCGGGGCGGTTATTTCGGGACCGGTTTGAAGCCATTCTTTATCCCTTGTCCGCGACAGACAAAAATGAGGCATCCGCCCGCACAGCCCGTGATCCGCAAACAAGGCCCCTTAAAAGAAAATCGCCCGCCGGCCCGGCGTGGATTTGAACATGCCGGCGCTCGAATGGCCGACGCCGGGCACGGTGACGACCCGCGTGTTATGCGGCGCGAAGAAGCGGTCGAGATACGCCTTGAACAGCCGGCCGCGTTCGAGGCGGTGGCGGCCCTGATAGTCGGCGCGGCAATTGCGCGTCAGTCCTTTATGGCGCGGATCGTTGTCCGCCTCGCCGAGCAGTAGCACGACATCGCGCTCGCGCGCCCTATTGATCATGGCCGCTTTGTCGGTGGCGGCCATATAGGCGTTCGGTGTCTCGAGGCCGTATTCATACGCGTTATACGCGGGGCAGGCGGTGGCGGTCGCGGGGATGGCGAAGCTGCCGTCGAAAACGGGCGCGGGGCGAAATTCGTTCAGGTACATGTAGCGCGCGGGGTTGGTGACGATGTAGCGAACCTTCACGCGGCTCAGTTCCGGCAGCGGCGGCTGGCCGACGACGTACCGTTGCGTGAATTGCCCGCCGCCGGAATGGCCGATCACGGTCAGCTTGGCGAGGTTGGGAAACAGGTGGCGCCGGCCCAGGGGCGCGCAGCAGGACATCCATCGCCGCGAACGAACCGATGCGGGCGGGCAGGGCGCCGCTCGACAGGTCGCCCCGCTTCCATTCCTTGTTTTTGTCCCAATAGACGACGTTGCCTCGATCGCCTTCGGGGCGGTCGTCGTCCGCGAGCCGGAACTGCGGCGCGACGATCAGGGTTCTGTTTTCGAGTCCTTCCTCGGCGGCGACCCGCGTCATGCGCGGAAAATACTTGTGCGCGTTGCGCGAGCTGCCGTGAAGGACGACGACGGCGCGCTCGATGGCTCGGTTCGGCGTGTCGAGCGCGAAGCTGCGATAGACCGGCAGCGTCAATCCCGCGGGCAGGGGAAGAAGGGCGAGGCAGGCGTCGCCGGAGAGACAGGGCTTCGGCGCGGCCCCGTCCGCCGCCGCCGGATGCGCCCAAAGCGCAGCCGCGATCAGAAAAGCGGACAGAAAAGCCGACAGACCGGCGGCGGATGTTTTCGTCATCGATGTCTCCCGTATAGCCCCGTAAGCGGGAGTATACGGTGAGCCGCCGCCGCCGGGTGAGTCGTTTTACAGCGCCGACTCGTCGCCGAGCAGCACGGTCACTTGCGACGACAACGTGCCGCCGTTGCCGTGCGCGAGCGCGGTTTTGGCGTTTTTGACCTGCCGGTCGCCGCCCTCGCCCCGCAACTGCCGCGCCGCCTCGATGAGCAGGAACGTGCCGTAGGCGCCGGGGTGGCAGTACGACAGCCCGCCGCCGTTGGTGTTGACCGGGATTTTGCCACCCGGCGCGATCCCGCCATCGGCGACGAACGCGCCGCCCTCGCCTTTCTTGCAGAAGCCGAGGTCCTCCAAGAACAAAATCGTGTTGATGGTGAAGGCGTCGTACAGCTCGAGCACGTCGATGTCGGACGGCTTCAAGCCCGCCATCTCGTAGGCGCGCTTGCCGCTTTCCGTGGCCGCGGTTTCGACGACGTTCGGCATTTCCGAGATCGCGCGGTGCCATTGCGCTTCCGCGCCGCCGAGGAAATAGACCGGCTTCTTTTTCAGGTCCTTTGCCTTATCGGGCCGGGTCATGACGACGGCGCCGGCGCCGTCGGTGACGAGGCAGCAAACGCGCACGGTCAAGGGATCG
>JBBDTH010000107.1:0-29672 GCA_040904505.1 Rhodospirillales bacterium
GAACATTGAGTGAGTCGGGGGGTGCCGTGAAGCTTGCGCGCCGGGGCTTGATGCTGGTGCTGTCGTCGCCGTCCGGTGCGGGCAAAACCACGATTTCGCGCGAACTGCTGCGCCAGGATTCCAATATCACCATGTCGGTCTCCGCGACGACCCGTCCGGCGCGTTCCGACGAGCAAGACGGCAGGGATTATTTCTTTATCGATGAGGATGAATACCGGCGCATGGTCACGGCGGGCGAATTTCTCGAACACGCCAAGGTGTTCGACAATTATTACGGCACGCCGCGCGCCCCCGTCGAGCGGGCGCTCAAGGCCGGGCGGGACGTTTTGTTCGACGTCGATTGGCAGGGAACCCAACAGTTGGGCGAAAACGCCTCCGCCGATCTGGTCAGTATTTTTATCCTGCCGCCCTCGCTCGAGGAGCTAAGTCGGCGTTTGTATGCCCGCGCCCAGGACCCCGAAGAGGTCGTTCGTAAGCGCATGGCGAAAGCATCCGACGAAATGAGCCATTACACGGAATACGATTACATCGTCATTAACGACGAAATCGACGACAGCGTCGAGCGGGTCCGGGCCATCTTGACGGCGGAACGCCTGAAACGCGACCGCTTGGTCGGCCTGCATGAATTCGTCGAGAAAATGCGGGACAAAACCTAGAGCAGATCATAATCCGATCTAAAGATCTTTTTCCGTCAGAGCGTGTTCGTATGCTTGCGCCAGCCTGCAGTATGCCGCGACGTCGATATCTTCCGCCCGCACCGTCGGGTCGATGCCGAGGGCCTCGAGATCGAGGCCGAGCGGTTTCAGGCTGGTCCGAACCATCTTCCGCCGTTGGCCGAACGCGGTTTGCGTCACTTTTTCGAGCGCCGGCCAGGAAGGCCGCTTCGGAAGACGCGGGTGCGGGGTCAGCGTTACCACGCTGCTGGTCACTTTCGGAGGCGGGACGAACGCCTGTTTGTTGACGTTGAATTCGTGGCGAACCGTGCAGAGCCATTGCGCCATGACGGAGAGGCGGCCGTAGGTTTTTTGGCCGGTTTTTCCGGCCAATCGGTCCGCCACTTCTTTTTGCAGCATCACGGTCAATCCAAGCCAAGCATCGATCTGTTTGAGCCATCCGATCATCAGCGGCGTCGAGATGTTATAGGGAAGATTGGCGATGATCCGTCGGGGCGATGGAGCAAGGTCGGCAAGATCGAGGGCCAGGGCGTCGCCTTCGATAATCGTCAAGCGATCGGGGTAGGCGCCGCGCAGGGCCTCGAGGGCGGGGATGCACCGCCGGTCCCGTTCGACGGCAACGACGCGGGCCGCGCCGCCTCGAAGCAACGAGCGGGTGAGGCCGCCGGGCCCGGGGCCGATTTCGACGACCGTCGTTGCGCTCAGGTCGCCGGCCGTACGGACCATGCGGTCGGTCAGGTTCATATCCAACAGGTAATGCTGGCCGAGCGAATGTTTGGCCGACAGCCCATAGCGGGCGATCACCTCACGCAGTGGCGGGAGTTCAGGCTGAGGCGGAACCGTGTTGGGCACGGTGGGGCGTTTCATGGGTTGACCGTTGGCGGTGGGCGGCCATGTCGGTGGCCATATCCAGGGCGGCGATCAGGCTGGCGACGCCGGCGCGTCCCGTTCCGGCGATATCGAGAGCCGTGCCGTGATCGGGCGACGTTCTGATAAACGGCAAGCCCAGGGTCACATTGACGGCACCCTCGAAATCGAGAGCCTTGATCGGAATCAGGGCCTGATCGTGATACATGCACATGGCGACATCATATCCTTGCCGCGCGCGTTCGCTGAACAATGTGTCGGGGGGAACCGGACCGAAAACCTCGACGCCTTTATTTTTCAGGATTTCGATGGCGGGCGCGATGATATCGATTTCCTCTGTCCCCATGGAACCGGCTTCGCCGGCATGGGGGTTGAGCCCGGCGACGGCCAAGCGGGGGGTTGCGATGCCGAAATTCCGTTGCAAGGCATCCCGTGTGATCAAGGATAATTCGACGATCTTGTCGGCGGAGAGATCGGCAATGGCCGATCTTAGACTTTGATGAATCGTAATCGGCACGACTCGCAACGACGGACACGCGAGCATCATTACCGGCGGCGTGGCGATCCCGGCGAGATGAGCAAGAAATTCCGTGTGGCCGGGATAGGTGAAACCCGCTTGATACAGAATTTCCTTCTGGATCGGATTGGTCACCACCGCCGCGGCCTCACCTTTCGATGTCAGATCCACGGCGTTTTCGATGGAGTGTTGTACGGCGGCGGCATTCGCGACATCCGGTTTTCCGGGCGTCACGGCCGCGGCAAGCGGATGGGGCCATACCGGGAGCGCCGAGGAGAAAGACGCGATCGCTTGGGCGGCGGATGCAACGGATACGATCGGAACGTCCCACGCAAGAGCTTTCGCCAGTTGCCGAAGCCGTGCCGGATCGTCGAGGACGACGAACGAGGGCCCCGAGTTATGCCGGGCCAACCAAGCCATGAGAGTAAGTTCGCCGCCGATACCCGCCGGTTCGCCCATTGTTAAAGCCAGCGGTAAATCGTGTTCAATGGCGGTGTTTCGACGGCTTGTCATATCCGGATGTCGATGAACGCGGATCGTCTGAGATCACGCAAGAAACGACGTGATACCGTTCGCAGCCGCTCGTTCAGAAGCATCATCTCGACTTCGCGACGTTCGTCGACTTTCGGCTTTTCCGGAACTTTGGGCTTGACTCGGTCACAGACCATGAGAATCACCAAGCCGCTTTTCATTTCGACCGGAACGCTGGTTTTATTGACGGGAAGGTCTGAAATTGCCGTACGGATATTCACCGGCAGTTTCGCCATCGTTACCGTGCCGATCTTGCCCGATAGCGGCGATCCTAATTCCTTACCGGCTTTTTCCATGTCCTGACAATTCAAAACCGTGCTGGCTAAGGTTTTCGCTAAGTTCAGTTGCGATGCTTTCTCGGACGGTTTTGCCTTTGCCGGCAAAGGCAAAAATAATTGTTGCAATGTAACCGTCGTATTTGCATCGGCTTGCGAATCCCGTACTTGATCCGGAGTACGGCGCTCATGAAGGAAGACGATGAAAAATCCCATTTCCGTTTTGATGGGAGATGAAAATCCCCCTGGCTGCATCGCCGTCAATTCTGCATCGACGGTTTTGCCGAGAGCCCCTTGACGGACCCAACCCCGGTGTCCGCCGGAGCCCGCGGTCGGACTCCTCGAGAAGCTCCTTGCCAAGCTGGCAAAGCTGGCGCCTTTTTGAAGTTGTTGGTGAAGGCGCTCGGCAAGATTTTTTGTTTTTTCCTCTTGATCGAGCGAGTCGACCGGCAAAAAAATCTCGGAAATACGGTGTTCAGGTTTGTTCTTGTTTTCTTGAACCTCGGCTAAGCGCTCGTTGATCTCCTCTTCGGAGATCCGAATTTGCGTTCCGAGAACGCGATTAGCGACTTTATTCCATGCGATTTCCGCTTTTATTTGCGCAACTACGGCGGAGTGGGGGATGCCCTGCTGCTCCAAGAGCGAATCGAGCTTGCCTTTTCCGATGTTATTGGTTTTTTCGACATGCTCAATAGCGCGGTCGATTTCCGACTGAGTTACCTGGATGTTGCGGCGTTCGGCCTCCTGAAGCTTCAGTTTGTCGTCAATCAGGGTCCGCAGAATTTGCGGGACCAAACGTTGCCGCTCCTCGTTGCTTGCATCGCGCGCGGACGAAAACAACACCAAGTTCAAGCGATTTTGAAGATCGTAGTAGGAAATAATTTCATCGTTAACGATTGCCGCGATGCGCAAATCTTGTTGCGCATGCGCCGCGCTGCCGAAGGCAGCCAAAACGACGAATGACAGAATTTTGTAAAGCCGTTTCATGGTCATAATTGCAGGTTCTTAACCTCGCCGATGGTTTTTAGAATCAGGCGAACAAAGAAAGCATCGTTCGGTTTGAGGTCACGGTCTTCAAAGAACGAGCGTGATGCATTCAGCGATGCGTAACAGCATTCGTTTTCATAGGCAACGCTCATGCCCAGTGTTCTTACCTGGTCCGCGTTAAGATCCCGAACGGTCGAAAAGTTCAGGCCCCAGTTTTTCGTGATTCTCGAGGAAAATCCGAGTGTCAGTTCTTCACGGTCGAAGAATTGGGTGTTGGCGGTCTGATCGAGGAAGGCATATGTCGCGGATACGCTCGCGGCGGACGTGCCGACGCTGGTCGTTACTTCGGTCTCGCGGGGCTCGAGGTTTTCCTTGCTCAACCGTGTCCGGTAGAGAAGGTTGACATATTTTCCGGGCGATGCGTCCAATTTCGCGACGATATCGGAAAAATTGTCTTCGAGCCCCGAGTTTTGCGGGAAGGTATTGTCGGCTTTCAGGCGGTAGCTTTGCCCCATCGTGATGGTCGTTTTGCCCGCTCCGCCGCCGTAGACTCCCCATTTCAGGCCGTAATTGAACCGGGGGCCGCTTTCGACCCGGTCGAAGCCCGTGAAGCGGTTGGCGCTGAACAAGTTCGCGGTCGTAAAAACGAAATCCTGGCTGTCTTCATTGGGGATCACGCCGCTGTTGCCGCCGTAGGGGCTAACGATCGCCGAAGCGATCGGTTCGAAAATCTGGTGCGTGCTGCCGGACGTACTGTAACGGACAAAGGGAAGCCGCCAATCCACGCGGGCTTCGGGCGTAAAACGTTTGGCGAATCCGGAATATTTTCGATCTAAATTGGCGCGCTCGACTTCGTCCACATAGTAGAAATCGCTCTTTAGCGATACGGAGAACGCATAGACATCGCCCAGGGGCCCGACCTTTTGAGGGGCTTCCCAGCCGGCTTTCAAGGACAGCCGGCGCGAGTCGGCGCCGGCCGTTCGGGTTAACCCCATCAGGTTCGCATCCAGGACCGTGCGCCCGCCGAAGCGGTCGGCTTCACCGATATGGTTGTATTCCGCCAGCGGAAAAATGATCGGGGTCGTACCGGAGCCGGCACCCTCCCGGAGATCCTGAAAAATATACGTATTGACCGAGGCGTAATTGCGCCGCCGGAATCCTTCGACGAAGGCATTGTTGACGAGACTTTGGCGGGTCCCGAAGGTGTTCAAGGTATCGTCGGCGGTAAAGCCGTAACGGCGCATATAGGTGTCGTTTTTTGAGTAATTGATATCGAATCCGGTGCGCCACGTTTCATTGATATCGTATCGCGCATTGGTCGCCACGTGCCAAAAGAGCTTGTCGCGGGAGTCTTCGGTGATGCTGCCGCGAAAATCGATTTTGCCGTCAAGGCCGCGATGGCGAAACTCGGTCGCCAATACGGGCCCCTCGTTGGTCGTGTACATCGGGGTAAAAGTGGCATCGGTTTGCGGCGAGATCACGTAATAATAAGGAACCTGAACAACGGTGCCGAGACCTGAGGATCCGCCGCTGTTCGGAAACAAAAAGCCGCTTTCGCGTCTGACCGTGGGATCGGGATGCGCGAGGTAGGGAGTATAAAAAACCGGCACGCCGAACACTTCCAGCCAAGCATCGGAATATTCGATTTGGCGGCGTTTCTTATCATGAACGACTTTTACGGCTTTAACTTGCCATAAGGGCGGGCGTGACGGATCTTTCTCGCACAGATTGCAAGGTGAATAGACGGCATTGCGAAGCTCGATGATATTCGCGTCGGAACGCCTTCCGCCGGCCGCGGCAAACCGTGCGCCGTCTTTCAAAAGAATACCGATGTCTTCGATAATGCCGTCCTTAAAATCGCCGGTCAGCTCCATGTATTGCCCGAACGTGACTTCGCCGGTGGGTTCAACGAGCACGATATTGCCGGATGCCGTCACGATATCCGTTTGTTGGTTATAGGTAATCGTATTGGCACGCAATACACGGTCGACGCGGGTCACTTCCACGTTTCCGGTCGCGGTAATAACGCTGAGTTCGCGGTCGTAGCGGACCCGGTCAGCGCTAAAGGAGATCGGCGGCTCTTTTTCGACTTCCGCGGCAGCTACGTGCGTCGCCCATATGGAAACGAAAAATAAACAGGCAGCCACCAGCCTCCCCAGGCTATGGATGGTCGACCCATCTTGCTGCATATATTTTTAACCATCTTCTAAGTGCAGTAACATTGCTATTCCCAACAACGTGGCGACACCCGAAGGTGTCCACGCTGCCAGCGTTACCGGAATACTATCGGATAACCCCAGAGCAAAAACGACGTCCGAAAAGAAATATAACAGAAACCCCGTCAAAACCCCGCCGGTAATAATGAATGTCGTACCGCCCCGCCGGGAATGGCGCAAGGTGAAGGTTGCCGCTAAAAGCACCATGGCGCACATGAGAAACGGTGCCGCCAGCAGCGAATGCCAATGGAGACGGTGACGAAGAGCGGAAAACCCTGATATTTCAAGTGTTTTAATGAAACCGGGCAGGGCCCAGAAGGACATTGTTGCCGGCGGGGCAAAGCTGTCCTGAATTGAAGAAAGCGTCAAATCTGTCGGCAGCCAATGTTTTGCGGTGAACCGCGGAGGCTTTTCAGGTTCGTGAATCCAGGCCTTTCTCAACAACCAAAAACCGTCTTCGAGCTTGGCGCTTTCCGCATCGATGCGGCCGGCGAAATGATCCGAATTCGTGTACATTAAAACGACGACGTTCTGGAGTTCCATGTCGCGTCCCTGGTTGAGGGCGCGGTCGGCGCGGATAACGGAAGGTCCTTTTTCGCTGGCCTGGCGAAGCCACAAGCCGGTTTTGGAAATTTCGAGCAAGCTGCTCTGTCCCTTCAGCAGCGCCGATTCTTGGCGTTCGTATTTGGCAAGCAGCGCGGAGGACAGGGGGTTGAAAACCGTGATTTTGGCGACGCCCAATAAAAAAGCCAGAAACAGTACGGGGAAAAGGAACTGCCAGGCGGATACGCCGGCGGCTCGAGTCACGACGAGTTCATGGCTGCGGGTCAGGCGCCAAAATACCACCATGCCGCCGAAGAGAACGGCAAAGGGAAACGTTTGCTGCCCCATATAAGGCAATTTCAGCAGCGCCAACTTTACAACGACGAGAAAGGTAATTTCCGGCTTCGTCGCGGCACGTCGTAAAAGCTCCACGATATCGAAGGTTAGGACCAGCGATAAGAAAGCAAAAAACAGCACGGCAAATCCCGCGAGAAAATGCCGGCCGATATAAAAGGATAACGTTGCGGATAAACGCACGAACAAAACCCGTTGTTAACTCGTTGGCGCCGGTACGGCCTTGCTGGACAGTTTTCTCGGACGCGGCGGCAGGATTAAAACGACATATGACACGATAATCGGAATTAGTGCATTTACGTACATCAAAGGGATAAAGTCCGTATTGCGGGCAGATGCATTTTCCAGGCCCATCGAGGCGGCTTGCAGGATGATGACGATCAGAACCGCTAGGACCGTTCTGTGAGTTTGCGTCCGGCGGCTGAAACTGCCCGAGAGAAGGCACGCCAATCCGATAAAGCCGAAGCCGAAAATGATAATCGGCGCCGACAGGCGTTTATGCGCTTCGACCAGAAACTTCCCATGTTCATTGGCGGGTACCGTGGGATTATTGCGAATATTGAGCAGTTCCATAAGGGGACGTTCTCTGGCTTCGCGGAATCGAATGTTTTCCTGGGCCGTATTGTTACCGAAATTAAAAACGTAGCGATCGAAATAAAGGATGGAAAAACGATTGGTGTTTTTATTCACGCCTTGACGGTTGCCGTTGAACATAACGACGCGGGCGCCTTCTTTAGACTCAACCAACGCGCCTCTTTCGGCCATGATCGTGATCGGGGCTTCTTTATCGCGGTTGTCGTGAACCAGAATGCCGTGAAGTTGTTCGTCGCTGCCACGCCGACGTATGTAAACCGTGATGTCGTTGCCGACGTCATTGAACATGCCTTCCTGCAACAGGACATGGGAGTAGTTATAACGGATGTCCCATTGCAATTCGCGGAACATTCGATAGGACTCGGGTAGAAGGAATAAATTAATTGCATACGATATGATGCAGATAATTAGGGCCAGTAAAACGGCAGGCGTCGCGAGAGCCGTTTGGCTCAGGCCGGCGGCGCGCATGACGACCAGTTCACGGTCTGAAATCAGTTTGCTGTAGGTAAAGATGACGACCGTAAAGACGGCGATGGGCAGGATGATCGAGAGAAAATTCGGCAGCAGCAGCATGGTCAGGTAAACAAAGGTACCGGCCGTCAGCCCGCGGTTGACGATCATGTCGACGAAACGAAGCGATTGGGTAAGCCATATCACGCAGGTGAGGCCGATGGTCACGATAACCATCCCCACGAGCAGTTGGCGTAAGACGTATTTGTTCAGTTCCGACATCATTGCTATGGCAGCGCCCAATTGGGGCAAAGTGTGGGAAAACGGCTTAAAAATCAAGGAAAACAATGATTTGTGGTTAATAGGCCCGGCAACGGTTACGGGTGGCCGAAGGGCCCGGGGAAAGGGTAAACAGATTAAGGCCGCCCGAGAAGGCCGCACAGGGCGGTGGCGAGGCGTTCTCCGGCAATTCGATGCCCGGCGGCATTCCAATGCCCGCCCGCGAAACCGGCGTTTCCGTGCAGCCGGGTTTTGTGGGTTTCGGCATAGGCGGCAAGATCGTGAACCAGGGAAACCGCCGGAACACCAAGCTTTTCGGCTAATGCGGCGATACGGCGGTCGGGTTTGCGCAGATCGGGAACGCCGAGCGAGCGGGCGATCTCGGCGCGGACCGCGGGATTGGGATAGACCTGCGCCGGCGCCGACAGGGTGGCGATCCAGAATGCCGTTTCGGGGTGTTGTCGAATTTCATGCGCCGCCATGCCGATCAGCCGCTCGGTGATACGCCAGGCGGTATCCCAGTCGGGTGTTGTCGGGGGCGCGAAAACGGCGGCGTTCAATCCGGCGTTGAGTTGTTCGATCAGAGGGCGATTTTCATGAGCGAGGCCGTATCGTATTTTTTTATACGCTTGGCGCGTTAACTGAAGAGTGCGAAGTTTATTATAAATGCCGTGTTTTATGTCGGTTATAAACTTTTTCGTTCGAAAGCTATCGCTGTCTAAATTTTCACGTTGCAGAATTAACTGATTATTTTTTAATGCGAAGTACGGCCTATCGGGGTGGCGATCAAGCTCCCGGCTGTTGTTCAGAATATCATTGCCCGTAAAAACGGTGAGGAGAACGGCATCAGGCCGATATTTCCAAACATGCTTTTTTAAAACCAGAAACTCTTGCGCCGTTCCGTAACCGTTAACGGCAAACCCCAACGTTTCGATTTTTCGGTTCCGCGTTTGCGGGCAGGCCCCCAGCTTGCGTTCCAGGACTTTCCAGAAAACCTGTTCCAAGGGGACTTCCCGGCCTTCGGCAAAAGAGTCGCCGAGAACGGCGATGCGAAACGTACCGGCCGGTTTTGCCGTATCGTGATCGATATCCCTAAATCCTTCGGCGTTGATCTTGATCCAGGCGCGTCCTTCGAGCGCGTGGAAGCCTTCCGTATTGGGGCGGGGCGACCAGCCGAGTTCCGGGTCCAACCGGTTGAATTCCGGATAGGCGATGCCGGCGAGGCGCAAGCCGGCCTCGGCCATGCCCACGGCGAGCACGAGGCTTGCCAGAACCAGAAGGCTATTTTTCAACATTCACGACTTTGCCCGGATTCATGATGCCTGCCGGATCCAGGGTACGCTTCAAGGAATGCATGAGATCTCGTTCGACATCCGCTTTGTACAGATTCAATTCCTTGAGTTTTTGCCGGCCGATGCCGTGTTCGGCGCTGAAACTGCCGCCGAGCGAGACGACGAGATCAAGAACTTTGCGGCTGATCTCGTGACGGTGGGCGAGGTATTCCTCGGCCTGTGCGCCAACCGGCTGGCTTAGATTGAAATGGATATTACCGTCGCCGAGATGGCCGAACGTCACCAATCTCAAATCGGGCACGACCGATAACGCAATGGCGCCGGCGCGTTCCAGGAATTCGGCTATTCTCGACACCGGAACGGCGACATCGTGTTTGATGCTCGCGCCTTCTTTCTTCTCGGCTTCCGGGATGGTTTCCCGAAGCCGCCACAAGCCGGCGGTCTGGGCCTCGCTCGAGGCCACGACGGCGTTTGCGATCCTGCCGTCTTCGAGGGCGGCGCCGAGGGCCGTTTCAAGGGCATCGCGCAGGGTTTCGTCGTTTCGGGCGCTCGATAACTCGATTAGCGCGTAATACGGATACGGTTCGTCGAACGGATCGGTCGTATCGGGGATGTGACGCGTGACCAGATCGATCGCCACCTTCGGCATGAATTCGAAAGCGGTCAGGGCTTCACCGAAACAATCCCGGATACGGACGAACAACGTCAGGATATCCTGCAGGCTGCCGGCGGCGGCCATGGCGGTTTCCTTGCTTTTCGGATAGGGGAACAACTTAAGCACGGCAGCGGTAATAATGCCCAAGGTTCCTTCCGCGCCCACGAACAGCTGTTTTAAATCGTAGCCGGTATTGTCCTTGCGCAAGCCCCGCAACCCGTTCCAAATGCGGCCGTCCGGCAACACGACCTCGAGGCCGAGCGCCAGATCCCGGGCATTGCCGTAGCGGAGCACGTTTACGCCGCCCGCGTTTGTCGAAAGATTCCCCCCGATTTGGCAGCTGCCTTCCGCCCCCAGGCTTAAGGGAAACAGGCAATCGGCATCTTTGGCGGCGTTTTGAATGTCGGCAAGGATACATCCGGCTTCGACGGTCATTGTATAATTCATGCGGTCGATTTCACGGATGCGATTCAGGCGCGACAAGCTCAACACGATGCCGCCGTCCGGTACGCCGCCGCCCATGAGCCCCGTATTGCCCGATTGCGGCGTGATCGAGATGCCTTCTTGCGCGCAGATCGATACGACGGCGGCAACGGCCTCGGTCGAGGCCGGGCGCGCGACGAAATCGCAAGCACCCCGGTAATATCCTCGTTGCTCCAAGGTGTAGGGCTCGATTTCCCGTGGATTTTCGAGCCACCCGTTGGGGCCGGCGGCATCGCGCAGGCGTGCCAAGATCGTTTCGCTCAGCACCATCGTATCCTTCTCGTCGTTAGAGCGTGCGGCTTGTTTGTACAGGGGGGTTGTACTCGGGTTTCGCGCCGTGGCGCAAGCGCGGCGAGGAGCGGATTAATTTATCAATTCGGAGAGTTTTCGCGTCAGATCATTGAGTTTTATGGGCTTCCACAAAACGACCGCCGCGCCGCCGGTGACGGCGGCGTCTTCATCTTCAAGGTTGGTGTGTCCTGTCGTGACGATGATCGGCAGCTTCGGGTGCTTTGCCTTCAGTTCGCGAATGAGCGCAAAACCGTCCATGACCGGCATGCGTAAATCCGTAATAACGGCATCGGGGATATCTTTCTTGCAGAGACTTAGGGCCTCAGCGCCGTTGTTTGCCGTAAAGACCGTATAGCCCGAGTATTGAAGGTGTTCGGCGATGCTTTCGGCCGCCAACAGTTCGTCATCGACCACGATCACGAACGGCAGTTTCCCGTTGCCTTTCGCTTTGCCGTTCCCGTTGTGTTTGCCGGTTACCGTATTTTGACTGTAACTCTCGGCATTTTTCCCGTTTGCACGGCCGCTTGCCGGTTTGGCGGGCAAGGCTTTATTTTGCTTTATCGGAATTTCCATCTGTTGTTGAGCCGGCAACGTGATCGTGAACAGCGCGCCGTCGGAATGATTTTCGACATCCAAAATTCCCTGCATGCTTTTTACGATTCCGAAACTAATCGATAATCCAAGGCCCGTTCCATGGCCGGCGGCCTTGGTCGTGAAGAAGGGATCAAATATTTTTTGGAGGTTTTCCTGCGGGATGCCGCCGCCGTTGTCCTTGATCCGTATGATAATGCTCTGAGACCGTTTATTGTCCGTAAGGGTGACGGAAACGCGCGGCGTATATTTTTTGCCGTGATCGTCTTCATGTTCGGCGCGATCGTTGACGGCATCGGCCGCATTGTTCAAAAGATTCAAGATGACTTGTTCAAGCTTGATATTCGATCCCAAGATTTGCCGCGACTCATTCGGTGTTTTTTTGATGAACTTGATGCCGGAAAGCCGGAAAGGTTGTTCGATCAGATTAACGGCATTTTGAATGCTTTCCGAAGGATCGAATAAAGTAACCTCTCCTTCATCCAGGCGGCTGAACAGCCGTAGATGATTTGTAATGCTCGCCATGCGTTCCGCTTGGTCGCAAATGGCCGTGAGTTGTTTGCGGGCATAATCCAGGTTGAGCGTTTTTGATTCTTCCGTCTTGATCAGGGCCGACTCGGCGACGATGCGCATAACACCGAGCGGTTGATTGAGTTCATGCGCGATGCTTGAGGCGAGTTCGCCGAGCGAAGCGAGCTTGGACGACTGAATCAATTGAGATTCGGCGAATTTCCGCTCGGTGATATCGAAAAGCGTCGTGCAAATGGCCGGCTCGCCTTCCCATTCGATGCGAAAGGCCCGGTTGTTGACCCATATGGGCGAGCCGTCTTTCCTTGCGGTGCGGAATTCGTATTCATCCGGGACGGGCTCTCCTCTGAGGCGGGCATCATGCAGCCGGAGAGGTCCGTCATCGTGTTTGGAACGGCGTTTGAGAAGGGTTTTGGTCGACGAGAGAGTCATGATTTCGGCGGCGGAATCATAGCCGAATATTTTTGCCAGGGCATTGTTGGCATACAACGGCTTGTAATGACGGTGTATGAGAATGCCTTGATTGGAACTATCAACCAGCGTTTTAAAGCGTTCTTCGCTGACACGTAGCGCATCCATGACTTCTTTGGATTCGGTAATGTCGGTGCGAATAATCGCCTTGCCGCCGTCGCCGGTTGGATATTCGTTCACTTGCATCCAGCGGCCCCGGTCCCTGCGGAGATGCGACGTGGTCTTGCGGCTTAAGAAGCGTTTCATGCGTTCCTGAACCCATTTTTCCACGTCTCCTTCCACGCCGTCGATCAAGCCTCTCTTGGCGCGGGCGCGCAGTACGTCCTCGAACAAAGCACCGGGGCGATAAACGTCCCGGACGTCCTTAAAGTATTCATAGTTGTTCGTGTTCGCGAGGGTCAGGCGGCCTTCCGAATCGTAAAGCGAAAACCCGCTGGCGATACTTTCGATCGCCGATTGCAATAGTTTCTGGGCCTTGAGGGCTTCCTCCTCCAGTTTTTTCAACTCGGTAATGTCGGTTTGAACGACCACGGTGCCGCCGTCGGGCAGTTTTACCTCATTGATAATCCGCCACTTGCCGTCGGTGTTATGGCGCAGGATCGGCCCTTTCGGGTTTTTATGCAGATCTTCGCGTTCCTGGATGTATTCCTCTTCGCGCCCGAGGGCCAAGGCGTTGCGGCCCTTCTCGAGCGTTTTCAACATGATTTCCTTCCACGTCACGCCCGGCTTGATGATATCCGTGGCGGCCGGATGCAGGCGCACGAATTCATCATTGTAAATGACGAGACGATCATCGGAATCGTACAGGGCAAAGGCTTCCTGCAGATTGGCGATCGCCAAACGGAACTGTTCTTCGCTTTTTCTGATTCTTTCTTCGGTTTCCTTGCGCTGCGTGATGTTCGTGCGCATGGAGCAAATGGCGGGCTTGCCGTCCCAGTTGATGCGAAACGACCGTTTTTGCACCCAAATTTTCTCGCCGTCTTTTTTCACGCCGAGGTATTCCTTGTCGAAGGAATCCGCCTTGGCTAAAAGCCACGCATCGCCGGTCGGCGAGCGCGATTCGGGGGCAATCAAATCCAACGTGGTTCGCATGGACAGAACTTCGGCGATCGCATCGTAGCCGTACATATCGGCAAGGGCTTGATTGGCGTAGAGCGGTTTGTGTTGCCGGTGAACCAGAATGCCTTGCGGGGAGCTGTTGAACAGGGTGCGGAAGCGTTCCTCGCTTTCTCGCAGGGCTTGTTCGGCCCGTTTACGCTCCGTGATGTCGAAGCGAACCGAGCAAATCGCCGTTTCGCCGTCCCAGTCGATGAAGAACGCGCGTTTGCCCACCCAGATTTTCTCGCCGTTCTTCTTCAGCCCGCGGTATTCCCAATCCAAGGGGGACGGCTTCCCCTGGAGGCGCTGACTATGCATTGCCTTGGCTTGGTCGCGATCTTCCGGGGCGATCAAAGCCTCCGTCGATGTAAGGGCCATGATTTCTTCGGTCGAATCGTAACCGTAGATCTCCGCAAGCGTTTGATTGGCGTATAGCGGTTTTTGATCGCGATGCACGAGAAGGCCTTGGTTGGACGAATCGAACAGGGTTCTGAAGCGGGCCTCGCTGGAACGAAGTGCGGCTTCGATTTGTTTGAGTTCCGTTATATCGATTTCGGTAACGCAATATCCGCCTTCGGGGGTGCGGCTTTCGTTGATGATGAACCACGTGCCGTTGGACAACTTGCGAATGATCGGCCCCGTCGGATTGCGGTGCCGTTCGAGGCGTTCACGGAGATGTTCTTCCTCCTGGCCAAGGGCGTCGGCGTTGATTCCGCTATATACGTTGTGGCGGACCATGTCTTCGAATTTCATGCCCGGTTTCATCATGTCCCGGGAATTCGGATGCAGGCGCAGATATTCTTCGTTGCAGATCACCAGACGGTCGTCCTTATCGTACAGCGCAAAGCCTTCCTGCAGGCTTTCGATGGCGCCTCGGAAACGCTCTTCGCTGTCGCGGAGGGCCTGTTCCGCTCGCAGGCGTTCGGTGACATCGGTGGTGATGCTGCCGACGCGGATAACATTGCCTTTTTCGTCGAAGATCGGAAATTTATTGACCTCGAGATCGATTGCCCGCCCGTCCGGTAGCGTGCGCTTGCGATATTGAATGATTTGTTTTTTCGTGCTGATGACATCTTGAATATGCGCTCGTACGGTTTTGGTGGTCTCATTCTGCTCGGGACCGAAGATGTCGCCGCGTGTTTTCGATAAGACGTCCCTCGTGCCGTGTCCGTACCATTCCTTGAAAAGTTTGTTGACCATCACATACCGATTGTCGGTATCGGTAATATTGACGGCCATGGGCAGGTTGTCGATAAACGCGCGGAATTGAGCCTCGTTGTTTTTAAGCGTTTCCTCGGTCTTCTTGCGTTCGTCGATATCGATGCGAACGGAGCAGGAGGCGATTTCGCCATCCCATTCGATCAGGAATGTGCGTTTTTCGGCCCAGAATCGCGTGCCGTCCTTGCGGATGCCCTCGTATACCATGTCGGGCGATATGGGCTCGCCGGCAAGGCGCCGTTCGTGGCGGTTCGTGAGATATTCCGGCGCGATAAGAGCTTCCGTCGTGTCGAGCGCCGTGATCTCTTCGGGAGAGTCGTAACCGTACATGGTCGCGAAGGCCTGATTGGCGTATAACGGTTTGCGGTAACTGTGAACCAGAATGCCTTGACTCGCCGATTCGATAAGTTTCCGAAACCGCGTTTCGCTGGCCCGCAGGGCGTTTTCGGCCCGGCGCAATTTCGTGATGTCGTTGCGCAGCAGCACGGTGCCGCCGTCGGCCGTTTTGAAATTGTCGACCTTGATCCATTTGCCGTCGTAGGTTTGGCGGATATAGGTGTTTTCATGCTCGCGAAAGGCCTGGAGGCGTTCCTCGAGCCAGGCTTCCTCGCGGCCTTTGGCCGCCGGGATTTTGCCGCGGGCGACGGCGGCCCGCAAAAGAGCGAGTTTCGATATGCCGGGCTCCAGGATATCGCCGATATGACTTAGGGCATTTTTATAATTCTGATTGCACAACACCAGGCGCTCGTTTGCGTCGAACAACGCGAAGCCGCTGCTGAAGCTTTCGACGGCTTGTTTAAGAAGACTCTCGGTGCGCTTTTGATCGGTGATATCGGTTGTCACGGAGACCGAATCGTCAAAACCTTCGTTGGTATTGCGCTGCGAAACGGCCGTTACCAGCACATCGCGGATTTCGCCGCTCTTTTTAACGAACTGAAGGGCAATGTCCGAAACCTTTCCGGTCTCCGCCAAATCCGCAACGGCCTTTTGCGAGATCGATGCGGACGGCGAGGTTTGAAAATCGAAGATTTTTTTGCCGATAACCTCGTGGGCCTCGTATCCCATAAAATCGAGCCATTGCTTGTTGGCGTACCGGATACGGCCATGGCGGTCGATCGAATGCATCATGACCGGGGCGCGATCGTATAAGTTACGGAACTCCTCTTCGTTGGCCTTGGCCTTCCGCAAAATCGGATTGATGATCGAAAAGAACAAAATTGCGCCGACGAACATCAAGGCGATCGCGGCAATGGCCGCGATCAGGCCGGCCTTGATGAAAGGCTCGCGGATTTCCGCGATGTCGATTTTCGCGACGATGCCGAGGCCCATGTTGCCGAGCGGTTCGTAGGCCGCAAGAACGGTTTTTCCGAGATAATCCTTACCGATAATCACGCCGGAAAATCCGAGCAGGGCCCTGTGCATGGGTTCGGCCAGAGGGGATTCGAAATCCAACACTTGAGTTTTGCCGGACGTGTTGCGCGAAGACAGCAGAAAGTGGATTTTCTTATCGACAAGCTGGGCGATAAGAATCGCGCCGGTGTCGCCGAACTTGTCGAATTTTAAATCGTCTTTAATATGTTGCTTGAGTCGGGGCAGAAATGTTTTCAGGTTTCTGTCCAGAGGACGTTCCTGAAGATTCAGCTTGTCTTCGATAATCGAACGTTCGTATTTGACGATCGATATCAGAAGCGCCTTCTTTTTGGAGAAGGCGGCGTCGTACTGGACCCATCCGGCGACGAGGCTCGACGTTATGGCGACCACGGCCATGATCGCAATAAGAATATAAAGTCTCGCCTTACCCGGCACGGGCTAGTCCTCCCCGGCTAACGGAATTTATCGAAGTCCGAGCCGGCGTATTAAATGCGGGACACCGCCGTTCCCGGATGACACGTCTCTCCGCGGCGGTCGAGTATTATAGTATGTTTTCTTGCTCACCCTAACACCGGCGTTAACGAACCGGAATTATCCATCCGTATATTTTAGCGGAATCCGGGGAATGTTGGAACTGTTCCGGGGGGCGGGTTCACCGATGAGACGCCCGGCGCAACCGGTCGTTAATGGCCCGGCCGAGGCCGGCCTCGGGGATCGGCATGACGGCAATCCCTTGATTTTCGGGGGTATCCAGGGCGCGGATCATGGCGAAGAGATTGGCGGCGGCCTCGGTCAGGTCGCCGGTCGGGCTGAGATTGAGGGCCGCCCCGGCGGTATCGGGACCGAAGCCCAGCAGGGCTTCGCCGGGCCGGGCCCGGTCGGCATTCATGCGCAAGGGCCGCTCCGGGGCATAATGGCGCTCGAGCCGCCCCGGCGATTTCGGCGCTTCGAGCGATGAGGGGGCGGCGACGTGAACGGTGCCGATCACGGTTTCGATCCGTTCCGTTGAAATTTTACCGGGCCGGAGAACGGCCGGCGTGGGGGTCGATAGATCGAGCACGGTCGATTCGATGCCGACGGCACAGTCGCCGCCGTCGATAACGGCGGCGATGCGATGCCCTAAGTCGTCAAGGACATGTCGGGCTCGCGTCGGGCTGACGTGGCCGGAACGGTTTGCGCTCGGGGCGGCGATCGGGCATGCCGCGGCACGAATCACGGCGAGCGCCGTTTCGTGCGCGGGGACGCGGACCGCCAGGGTGTCGAGTCCGGCGCCGGCGAGCAACGAGATACGGCTTTCGCGCCGTCTGGGCAAAATCAGAGTCAGGGGACCGGGCCAAAAGGTCGCGGCGAGAGCCTCGGCGCGGTCGTCGACGATAACGTCATGGGCGATTTCGTCGGCGTCGGCAAAATGAACGATCAACGGATTGAAATGAGGACGGCCTTTCGCGGCGAAAATCGCCGCGACGGCATGGTCGTTGGTGGCATCGGCGCCCAATCCGTAAACCGTTTCCGTCGGAAAGGCGACGAGCCGGCCGGCGCGGATCGATCGTGCGGCGGTTGCAATGCCGTCGGTATCGTTTTTCAAAACGATGCAGGTCGTTTCCGGCATAAAACGGCTCCTTCGATCGGCGGGCACGGACCCTGCCGGCGGCCGGGAAGCGGCTGGGTTGAAAATTCAGTTCGGTTTCGTGCGGGACTGCCGCGGCGAGGCAGCGGCGGAAACGTCCGTGCGGGGCTCCATGCCCGTTACCACGAATGACGGATTTTCGAATCCGGGTTTGCCGTATCGCAGGGGAGCGCCCTGAAGATCCTTGACGGCGCCGCCGGCGGCGATAACGACGGCATGGCCGGCCGCCGTATCCCATTCCATGGTGCGGCCCATCCGGGGATAGAGATCGGCGTGGCCGGTCGCGATCATGCCGAATTTGAGCGAGCTGCCGGCGGACACTTCCTTCTTGATCTTAAACCTTGCCAGATATTCGCTTTCTTGCGGCGTGCGGTGACTTTTGCTGACGACCGCCGTCAGCCCGTCGCTTGCGGGCCGGCGGCACGCCACTTGCCGGGGCGCGTGGCCGTCGGTTTCGGCGAAGGCGCCGTAAACGCTGCCCCAGTACGTCGCGTTCAACGCCGGTGCATGCACGACCCCGAGAACCGGCTTGGCATTTTCGACCAACGCGATATTCACGGTGAAATCGGTTCCGTTTTTGATGAATTCCTTGGTGCCGTCGAGGGCGTCGACCAGCCAAAACGGGCCGTCGTCGATTGCCGGAGCGCGGCCCTGGGCAACGGCTTCCTCGCCGATCACCGGAAACGCGTCGGTGATGTCTTTCAGAATGGCTTCGGTAATCAACTTTTCCGCGGCAAGGTCGGCTTCGGTCACCGGCGAGGAGTCGTATTTGGTGCTGACGGTCACGTTGGTATCATGGAATTTCATGATTTCGACGCCGGCGCGTTTCGCGAGATCGCCGATTTGTTCCATGAGGCCGAGAGTAATATTAAGGGTCACGAGACATCTCCTCTCTAGATCGGATCATGATTTATCAGAACCACTTCTTGGTTCCGATAAACCCTATGAATCCGATCTACATCAATGATTTAAAGCAGATTCACATGGCTGCCGGATCGCCATTTCCGATCATTTGCCAATCATTTGGCATGGGCCAAAATGGCGATTCCGACGAACCATGATCTGCTCTTGGGCCTCCGCCGGAGCGCTTAAGACCGCGGGGGCAAAATAGGGGTTTCAGGCGGGCCTGCCAAGCGTGCCGATCGGGCTCAGGGCGCCGGCCGGGCGCGCCATAAACCGGCGGGGTCCGCGAGGTCTTGCGACGAGATCTGCCCGGTGACGAATCGGCGGGCCGTCAGAGACTCGGACCAGTGGTTTTCGGCCAGACCCGCCTTGGTTTTCAGATGGCGGAGAAAATCCGCCGGTTCCGCGAGAGTCTCCCAAACGACGGGCAGGAACAGCGCGCGCTTATCGCCGTCGGCGATGATGAGGCCGTCCCGTCCCGGGCGCAATTGACGGAGAAGATCGGCTTCGTTTTCGAACGCCATCGGCACAGAGGGGCTGAGCACGGAAATCGACAGGACAAGATCGGCCAGCTCGCGCGCGTGCACGGGCTCGAAACGCGGGTCCTTGAAGGCCGCCGCGTAAGCGTTTTCGGCCGTATCCGTCACCAGCGGCCGATGTGCCGTCGAGGTGCCGATGCAGCCCCGCAGGCGGCCGCCGCGTTTGAGCGTGATGAAGGTCGCTCCTTTGTTTTGCAGGTTGGCGGCGTACCGCGCGGGATCGACCGCTGACGCGCTGCCGTGCTGCAAGCCCGACTCGATCGAGGCGGCGGCGACACGCATGAGCGTTTCGCCGTGGGTGTCGAGCAGCGCGTGGGTTTGCCGGATGAAGGCCTCGTATTGCCGGGCCGCTTCGTCCGGATCGCCCGCCGGGGCGGGTTCGCGGTCGGGTTCCGCGAACATCCAGGCGCCGTAGCCGACCACGCGATCGCGCCCGCCCGCGGTATCGCCGGAATTGCGAAGATCGAGGGTCGTCACGCTCAGACCGCGGCGTTTCGCCAACGCAAGGAGGCCGCCGACGGGGATGCGCCCGCAGGCCTGCTCGTATCCGATGCGGGCATGGTCCAGGGCCTCGATGGCCGAACAGGTTTCCCGGTCGAGGCGGCTTGCGGTGTCGTAATCCAGATAGTGGCTTAAATCGGATGAAATGACGATCAGGGTTTCCGGCCCGCCCCAAAGCCGCTCGAGCACGTCGGCGACCTCCTCGGCGGCGGCATCGCCCACGACCAGCGGCACCAATTTGAAGGCCCCCAAAACCTCCTGCAGGAAAGGCAGATGAACCTCGAGGCTGTGTTCCTGGGCGTGGGGGGCATCGACGATGCCGACCTGGGACAATGCGGCGATCGCGGCGGCCGCGTCCTTGTCGATGGGCACGTCGCCGAGGGGGGTGGCGAACGCATCGGCGCCGGAAAGCGCCAGCCCCCGCACGGCCACGCGATGACAGGGGCCGAGCAGGACGACCCGCTCGATGCGCCCGCGCAAGGGCGTGAGGCGGGCATAAACCGACGCGGCGACGGCACCGGAATAGATATAGCCCGCGTGCGGGGCGATAATGGCTTTCGGCACGGGGCCGGTGCCGTCGGGCGTGCCGGCATCGTCGAGCAACCGCCGGACCATGGCCGACAATTCCCGTGCCGAACCGGGATAAAACGCCCCGGCCACCGCCGCGGACCTGATCTGGCTCATCGTATACCCTTTTAACGTGATGATAGGTTACGTAGTCTTGCAAGAAGCCCCTGTAAAGCGCGAGTCGTTTTTAGCCGGCACGCGGGCGGCTTGACGGGGTGTTTCGGAGAACCATGTTACTGTCATGAATTCCGAGCAAACGGCAGAAATCATCGAAAGCGCTCATCCCGGGTGGTATTGGCACCGGTTGGAGGACGGCCGGATTCAGTGCGACGTGTGCCCGCGCGAGTGTAAATTGCACGAGGGCCAGCGCGGTTTGTGTTTCGTGCGCGCGCGCCAGGACGACCAAGTGGTCTTGACGACCTATGGCCGGTCCAGCGGTTTCTGCATCGACCCGATCGAGAAAAAACCGTTGAACCATTTTCTGCCGGGAACGTCGATCCTGTCGTTCGGCACCGCCGGGTGCAACCTGACCTGCAAGTTCTGCCAGAACTGGGATATCAGCAAAGCCCGCGAATTCGACAAGCTGCAGGACCGGGCCACGCCGGAGATGATCGCGCGGAGCGCGCAAAAGTCGGGGTGCCGCAGTGTGGCGTTTACCTATAACGACCCGGTGATTTTTCTCGAATATGCCGTCGATGCCGCCAAGGCCTGCCATGCGCTCGGCCTGAAGACGGTCGCCGTGACGGCCGGTTACATCAACCCCGCCGCCCGCGCGGAGTTCTTCGGCCATATGGACGCGGCCAATGTCGATCTGAAAGGTTTCACGGAGCGTTTTTACAAGCAGTTGTGTACGGCGGCCCTCCCTCCGGTTTTGGATACGCTTAAATATCTCAAGCACGAAACCGACGTGTGGTTCGAAATCACGAATCTCGTCATCCCGGGTCACAACGACGACGAAAACGAATTCGAGGCGATGACGACCTGGGTCGCCGAAAATCTCGGCCCCGACGTGCCGATTCATTTTACGGCGTTCCATCCCGATTACCGGATGATGGACGTGAACAAGACGCCGCCGGAAACGTTGGCGAAGGCGCGCCGGATCGCGCGCAAGAACGGTATCCGCCATGTCTATACGGGCAACGTCCACGATTTCGAGGGCGGCAGCACGTATTGTCACGAGTGCAACGAGATTCTCATCGGCCGCGATTGGTACGAGCTCTCGACGTGGCACGTAAAAGTGGGCGGCAATTACACCGGGAATTGCGGTTCGTGCGGAACGCCCGTACCCGGCCACTTCGAAGGGGCCCCGGGGCAATGGGGCAGAAAGCGCCTGCCGGTGCGCCTTTCCCGCCGGGGCGCCGCGTGACAGAGCGGGCGTAACCTGTTACTTCTTCCGCGGTCGATTTACCCCAACTTTTTCTGATCGCGTCAGCATTCAATGTGGAAAAAATGGCTTGCCCTGGCCCTGAAGGTTTTCGTGTCGGGCGCCTTGATCTGGTTTTTGCTGGATAAGGTCGATTTGGCCGCGGCCGAGGAACGAATCCTGAAAGTCGCGCCGGAAATGTTGGCTCTGGCGACGGTCCTGATCCTCGTTCAAATCGTTATCGCGAATTACCGCTGGCGCGTCGTGATGAACGCCTTGCTCGAAACCGTGATGCCGTTCGGGCAAACCCAGCGCATCGTTTTTATCGGCTTTTTCTTCAATCAGGCCTTGCCGTCCTCCGTCGGCGGCGACGCGGTGCGGATGGTGTTGGGGCGGCGCGCCGGCATGCCGTTGGGCCAAGCCGTCAGCAGCGTTTTTCTCGACCGCCTGGCGAATATGTTGGCGTTGGTGCTGATCGTTGTGAGCGCGACGCCGTTTTTCGTCGGCCATATGCCGGAGAGTAAACAGCCCTGGATATGGGGCGGCCTGGCGGCATTATCGCTCGGCGCCGCCGCCGGCCTGATCTTTTTGGTTTCCCTGGAACGGTTGCCGGCATCCTGGCGGCATTGGCGTGTGGTGCGAGGATTGATCGGTTTGGCCGGCGATACGCGGCAGGTTTTTCTTGTCCCGAGAAACGCCGTTCGGGCGATGTTCTGGTCGGTGATAGGGTTCGTCAACGTTGCCCTCGTCGTTTATGCGCTCGCGTTGGGGCTGAACCTGGATATATCGTTGATGGAATGCTTGGTCTTAATCCCGCCGGTGCTGCTGATCTCGACGTTGCCGATTTCGATCGCCGGTTGGGGGGTACGCGAAGGCGCCATGGTCGCCGCGTTGGGACTGGTCGGCGTGCCGCCCGAAGGCGCGTTGGTGTTGTCGATCCTGCTGGGGTTGCTGGCATTGGCCGTGTGCTTGCCGGGCGGTTTGGTATGGATGCTCGGCAGCGAGAAGCGCGGCGACGTGTTGGCGGAAGCCTCGACTCTCGAGGCGGAGACTCCTGAGCGGACAAGCGCGGCGCGGTAGTTTACCGAGAGGCGTCGATCCCGCTGCTCAATCCGCGCGGCGCTAAACGGGGCCTTTCATTAAGGGGCCTGTCATGACATTCTTGAGAAAATCCCGTTGAACGGGACGGCGAATGAGAAAAGGATGGTTTATCGATGAAAATTACGTTTTCCGGCGGCCCGCTTCCGCGTACCGGCGTCGTGGTGGCCGGCGTTTTGGCCGACAAGAAACTCACGCCGAGTGCCCAGGAACTGGACAAGCGCATGCGCGGGCGGCTCAAGCAGGCGATCAATGCCAGCCGGTTCAAAGGCGAGAAGGATCAATCCCTGACGCTGTTGGCGCCGGCGGGCACCAATTTGGACCGAATCGTGCTGATCGGGCTCGGCAAGGTGAAAGACATCGATGCCCTTGCCTTGCAGAATGTCGGCGGGCGCGTTTATGCCGCCGTCTCGCAAGTCGGTTCGGGGGCGGCCCTGGTTGCCGTCGATGATCTTGAAGGGTGTAAATTCACCGCCGCCGAACAAGCGGCCGAGGTGGCCTTCGGCGCCCGGTTGCGCTCCTACCGGTTCGATAAATACCGGACCAAGGAAAAGAAAAGCGACAAGCCGACCCTCACGTCGCTCAAGTTTGTCTGCGCGGCGCCGACCAAGGCCAAGGACTCCTACGCGGTCAAGGACAAGGTCGCCGACGGGGTTTTCTTCACCCGCGACCTGGTTTCCGAGCCCGCCAATATTCTGTACCCGGAATCCTTGGCGGCGGAAGCCAAATCCCTGACCAAGCTCGGCGTCAAGGTCGAGGTGTTGGGCGAAGCGCAGATGCGCAAGATGGGCATGGGTGCGTTGCTGGGCGTGGCCCAAGGCAGCGCCCGCGAGCCGAAGATGGTCGTGATGCAGTGGAACGGCCTTGGCTCATCAAGCGGCAAATCCGGCGGAAAGAAGAAAAGTCCGCACCAAAAACCGCTGGCCTTCGTCGGCAAGGGCGTCTGCTTCGACACCGGCGGGATTTCGATCAAACCCGCGGGCGGCATGGAAGATATGAAATGGGACATGGGCGGCGCCGGTGTCGTTATCGGCTTGATGAAGGCGCTTGCCGGGCGCAAGGCCAAGGTCAACGTGGTCGCCGTCGCCGGTTTGGTCGAAAACATGCCGAGCGGTACGGCCCAACGGCCCGGCGATATCGTGACCACCATGTCCGGGCAGACGGTGGAGGTCTTGAATACCGACGCCGAGGGGCGGCTGGTGCTGGCCGACGCGATCCATTACACCATCGATCGATTCAAGCCCAAGTTCGTGGTCGACCTCGCCACCCTGACCGGCGCCATCATCGTCGCGCTCGGCGGCGAATACGCGGGATTGTTCTCGAACGACGACAAACTTTCGTCCTTCATCCAGGAGTCGGGCCGCAAGGTCCACGAACGGTGTTGGCGGTTCCCGCTGGGCGACGAATACGACAAATTGCTCAAATCGGAGGCGGCCGACATGAAGAACATCTCCGGCGGCCGGGGCGCGGGCAGCATCACGGCGGCCCAGTTTCTGCAGCGCTTCGTCGGCACGACGCCGTGGGTGCATCTCGACATCGCCGGCGTCACCTGGTCGAGCAAGGACGCGCCGACCGTGCCCAAGGGCGGCACGGGCTTCGGGGTGCGCTTGCTGGACCGCCTTGTCGCCGATTATTACGAGTCGAAAGACTGAGCGGCGCTCCGGTAAAAATGCCGGAAACCATAACCGTGACGACCGATGACGGAAATTTCCTTTTATCACCTGCAGCGGTCCTCGCTTGAACAGGCTTTGCCGCGGCTTTTGGAAAAAACCCTCGAGGGCGGCAAGCGCGCGGTCGTGATGATGGGTTCGACGGAACGGGTCGAGACGTTGAACAACGTTCTTTGGACGTATCAAAAGGACTCGTGGTTGCCGCACGGCAGCGCCAAGGACGGCAACGCCGAGGACCAGCCGGTCTGGTTGACGGCGGAAGACGAAAATCCGAACGGCGCGTCGTTCCTGTTCTTGACGGACGGCGCACGAAGCGGGCAGGTGGCGTCCTTCGAGCGGTGTTTCGAGCTTTTCGACGGCAATGACGAGGGCGCCGTGCTGTCGGCCCGGGAACGCTGGAAGTTGTATCAAGAGGCCGGTCATGCCGTGACGTACTGGTCGCAAAACGAACGCGGCGGTTGGGAGAAAAAAGATTAAGCTCAGGTTTACGGTTTGGCAGTTCGTCCGCATCATGGTGTTTTTGGAAGATATGCAAAAACGCCGCCGTGCGGCGCCACGCGGCCTTGTTCTCAAAAAGCGCAACGAGGTCTGGCGGACGCTCGATCAGCGGCTCGCGGCGCTCGGTAAGACGGACGCGGATGCCTTCTCCGAATTGATGATGGATCAGGAGGTTGTGCTCGACGATGTCACGGCCGACGAGCTGCGCGAGATCGCCCGGGCCGCCGAGGGCGTCGTCGCGGCATTGCAAAAGGAAGCCGAGGCAAGTTCCCGCGACGAAACCGTCGCCGCAGGCCTGATTTTCGAGTTGGAGGAGATGCGGGGGGTATGGAACGGGCTGAAGCGGCGCGCGCGCAGGGACGATCAAAAGTCCCGCAAGGATAGAAGCGACAAATAATCCCCGGAATCAAGAGTGGCCGGCGCGTTCGTCGTCCCAGACGGACTCGTCGTCATCCAGTTTAACGGTGACGATTCCGCCGGCGCCGCCGAGATGCCGTTCTTCGAGGTCGGCGGTAATGCGGTGCGCGATGGCGGCGGCCCATTTTATTTTATTGGCGACGTCTTCGCTGCCGAGCTCGGTTGCCTGATACGACAGCGTCCGCATGCTCGAGGTTAAGGACCCGAACGTTTGGGCAAGGGGCAGGGCCTGCTCGGCGGTGTATTCGAACCCGCCGTTTTGTTCGATGGTATCGGCGATTTCATTTAGCAGCCGCGTCGCCTGTTCGGTATTTTCCGGCAGGTTGTCTTGTGCCAGGCCGTCGATTCGTTCGGCAATGTGACGAATGATCTTGGCGAATATTTGCGCTTCTACGGTTTCTGTTTCCGCCATGCCGGGGTCTTTCACGGGCGTCCTTGGATGACTATATCGAATGAAGGCTTGTGATATCACGGCCTCGGCAAAAAGAAAAATTCAGTCGGCGGGCTGCCTGCGGACACGGTGGGAAATCGGCAAATAATCCATGGTAATTGCTTGAAAAACAACGATAAAAAACTTTTCGCCCGTGTTTGGCGGTTGCCTCGCTTGCATGGCGGAGACGATGAGTTTATAAGGCGCCGACCTTACGCAGGCCGGCGCCGTCACGGTGGCGAGAACGTGCGAAGGCAAAGCATCCTTCGGGGAAAGTATCATCAGAGGTGAGAGAGAATTATGGCGATTGAACGGACATTGTCGATTATCAAACCGGACGCGACCGCTCGGAACCTGACCGGTAAAATCAATACGTTGTTCGAGAACGCCGATTTGCGCATCGTTGCGCAAAAGCGCATTCGTCTGACGCGCGAGCAGGCCGAAGGTTTTTACGCGGTTCATAAGGAGCGTTCGTTCTTCGGCGAATTGTGCGACTACATGTGTTCGGGGCCCGTTGTCGTACAGGTGCTCGAAGGCGAAAACGCCGTCGTTCGCAACCGTGAGATCATGGGAGCGACCAATCCGGCGAACGCCGATGAAGGAACGATTCGCAAAGCCTTCGGGGAAGACGTCCAGGCAAATTCCGTACACGGCTCCGATTCGCCCGAAAACGCGGCGATCGAGATCGGTTATTTCTTCAGCGCCGTCGAAATCGTCGGCTGAGCCGTTCAGGCACCCGGTTTATCGGGATCGGGATTGACTAAAGAGCCGTCCGGCGGGGCGGCTTTTTTGATGAAAACCCGCCCGTTCTCGATCCGGGTCCGGCCCTCGGCGATCATTCGAACCGCCAGCGGGTAAATACGATGTTCTTGCGCCAGGACGCGCGCGGCAAGGGTTTCGGCGGTATCGTCCGGGTGAACGGGCACGCACGCCTGGGCGATGATCGGGCCCGCGTCCATCTCCGGCACCACGACGTGAACCGTACAGCCGGAAAACCGAACGCCGGCGGCGAGGACTTGCTCGTGCACGTGCACGCCCTTGAAGGCGGGCAACAGCGAGGGGTGGATGTTGATGACCCGGCCGGGCCGGGCTTTTAGGAAGTCTCCGGTCAGGATGCGCATGAACCCGGCCAGGCAGACGAGATCGGTTTTTGCGCCGCGCAGGGTTTCGTCGACGGCGCGTTCGAACGCCTCGCGGCCATCGAACGCCTTATGGTCGATCGTTTGCGTCGGAATGCCCGCCTGCTCGGCGCGCGCCAACCCTTGAGCGCCGGGAACGTTCGAGATCACGAGGGCGATCTCGGCCGGATACGCCGGATCGGCGCAGGCGTTGATCAACGATTGCAGGTTGGACCCGCGCCCCGAAATCAATACGCCGAGCTTCAATCGCGGCGTTAAGCTCGCCATAGGCTCTCCATGTTTTCGATATCGACTTGGGAGTCGGCTTGGTTTCGCGCGGCGATGCGGCCGAGCGCGAATACCGTTTCGCCGTTTCGTTCGAGCGTGGCGGTCAGGGCCGCGGCTTTGTCCGGCTCGACGATGGCGATCATGCCGATGCCGCAATTGAACGTGCGCGCCATTTCCTCCGACGCGACGGCGCCGGCCTCGCGCAGCCAGGGAAACACGGCGGGTGGGGTCCAGGCGCCGGCATCGATTTGCGCGGCCATGTTTTCGGGCATGACGCGCGGCAGGTTTTCGGTAAAACCGCCACCGGTGATATGGGCGAACGCCTTGACGCCGCCGGTCTTGATGGCGGCGAGGCAGCTTTTCACGTAAATCCGCGTCGGCGCCAGCAAGGCCTCGCCCAGCGCCATCGCCGGGGCGAACGGCGCGGGGGCATCGTAGCCGAACCCGGTCTCGGCGACGATCCGGCGCACCAGGGAATAGCCGTTCGAATGCAGGCCGCTCGAGGCGAGGCCCAGAATCGCATCGCCGGGGCCGATCGTATCGCCGCTCAACGCTTGGCCGCGCTCGACGGCGCCGACGGCAAAACCGGCCAGGTCGTAATCGCCGTCGCCGTACATGCCGGGCATTTCCGCCGTTTCTCCGCCGATCAGGGCGCATCCGGCCTGACGGCAGCCCTCGGCGATTCCCGCGACGATGGCCGTGCCGGCCGCCACGTCGAGCCGGCCGGTGGCGAAATAATCCAGAAAAAACAAGGGTTCGGCGCCCTGAACGACCAGATCGTTCACGCACATGGCGACCAGGTCGATGCCGACCGTGTCGTGGCGGCCCGCCTCGATGGCGACCTTGAGCTTGGTACCGACGCCGTCGGTGGCGGCCAGCAGGATGGGATCCTGGAAACCGGCGGCTTTCAGGTCGAACATGGCCGCGAAACCGCCCAAATTCGATGCCACGCCGGATCGCCGGGTGGCTTTCGCCAGCGGTTTGATGGCCTCGACGAGCCGGGCGCCGGCATCGATGTCGACGCCCGCATCCTTGTAGCGCAGGCCTTTTGTATGCTTTGGATCTGTAATCCCTTCCTCCCTCGGCATGACGTGATAAAGTACGGCGGGTCGTGGCGAAGATACTGGATTCACAACGGTTTTGAAATGATCGATCGATGCCGGTTTATCGGCGCTGGCGCGGCGCGGCGAATCGCGTTGGGGCTCGTATTTTGGGCCGCGGTCCTTGCCGCCGGGCCCGCCCAGGCCCGCGACGACGTTTACGAGGTCGTCGTGCCGGTCGACGTGACCGCCCAAAGCGCGTCGGAGGCCAAGACCGAGGCGTTGGCCGACGGCGAGCGCGAAGCGTTTATCCGCCTGCTCGAACGCTTGACCCTGCTGGAGGACCGCGGCCGGTTGCCGCAACTCGGGCCCCAGGGAATCACGACGTTGGTGCGGGATATCTCGGTCGACGACGAGAAAACCTCCGGCGTGCGCTATTTGGCCAAACTGACGGTCCGGTTCAAGCGCGAGGAAATCCGCAAGCTGCTGATCGATTTGAATATTCCGTTCGCCGAGACGCCGAGCAAACCGGCGTTGGTGCTGCCGGTCTATCAGGCGGCGGGAACCCTGATGCTGTTCGACGACCCCAACCCGTGGCGCGAGGCGTGGGCGGGCCTGCCCGAGCGCGGCAATCTGGTGCCGCTGATGCTGCCGAAAGGCGATCTGAGCGACATCGCGGCGATCGGGGCGGAGCAGGCGGTCCAGGGCGATCGTCAGCGCCTTGAGGCGATCGCCGGGCGCTATCGGGCGGGCGATGTGCTGGTGGCGTTCGCGCGCCTCGGCCTCGATCTTAAAACGTCGCGCCCGCGCCTCGATGCCGAGTTGGTTCGGTACGGCGGCACGGATCGGGTGCAACGGCTGACCAATGCGCTTACGGCCGGCCCCGGCGAGACGCCGCAGGGCCTGCTCAATCGTGCCGCCAAGTTGCAGGCCCGCCTGATCGAGGATCACTGGAAACTCGATAATCTCATGCGGTTTGACCAGACCGGCGTGATCGCGGTCACGATTCCGATTCCGGACTTGAAAAGCTGGATCGGGATTCGCCGAAATCTTGCCGGCGTTTCGATCGTGCGTCAGGTCGATCTGGTGTTGTTGTCGCGCAATGAAGTACGCGCCAATCTGATCTATCTCGGCAGACTCGAGCAGTTGATTTTGGCGCTCGAGCAATCGGATTTACACTTGTCGAAGGGAGGTGACGGCTGGATACTCAGGCCCCTTCGTGCCACCCAGGGGCAAAAACAAAACAACGCGGGATAAAAAACACTTGGTTAAGCTAGAGAGTGGTTAATTCATTAAATAGAGTTTCTTGGGATAAGCTATTGTGCTCA
>JBBDTH010000108.1:0-5130 GCA_040904505.1 Rhodospirillales bacterium
CGGCGAGCACGCGCTCGCCTTCGATCTCGACCATGCAGGCGCGGCAATTGCCGTCCGGCCGGTAGCCGGTCGCGGTGGTGTAGCAGAGGTGCGGAATCTCGACGCCCTCGCGCTCGGCGACTTGCCAAAGGGTCTCGCCGTCGTTCGCGGCGACGTCCTTGCCGTTCAGGGTGAATGTGATGCGATCGCTCATGATACCACCTTTTATTTACATTTAATGTCCGCGCGGAAATGTTCCAATACGCATTTCAGGGGATTGGCCGCCGCCTGGCCGAGCCCGCAGATCGAGGCGTCCGTCATGGCCTGGCCGAGTTCCCCTAAAAGCCCCTCGTCCCAGGTGTCCCGGCCCATCAGGGTGACGGCCTTTTCGGTGCCGACCCGGCACGGCGTGCATTGGCCGCAGCTTTCGTATTCGAAGAATTTCATCAGGTTGAGGGCGGCGTCCTTGGCGCTGTCCTTGTCCGACAGCACCACGACCGCGGCCGAGCCGATGAAGCAGCCGTATTTCTCGAGGGTGCCGAAATCGAGCGGAATGTCGGCCATCGCGGCGGGCAGGATGCCGCCCGAGGCGCCGCCGGGCAGATATCCTTTGAAGGCGTGGCCGTCGGCCATGCCCCCGCAGTATTCGGCGAGCAGTTCGTTCATGGTGATCCCGGCGGGCGCGAGCTTGACGCCGGGCTCCTTGACGCGGCCCGACACGGAAAAGCTGCGCAGGCCCTTGTGGCCGTTGCGCCCGTGGCTCGCGAACCAGTCCGCGCCTTTTTCGACGATGTCGCGCACCCAATGGAGCGTCTCGACGTTGTTCTCGAGCGTCGGGCGGCCGAACAGGCCGACCTCGGCGATATAGGGCGGGCGGTGGCGCGGCAGGCCGCGCTTGCCCTCAATGCTTTCGATCATCGCGGACTCTTCGCCGCAGATGTAGGCGCCCGCGCCTCGGCGCAGATGAATTTTCGTGATTTTATCGAGCCCGGCTTTTTCGATCTCGGCAATTTCGGCGCGCAAGACCTCGAGCAGCGCGGGATATTCGTCGCGCAGATAGAAATAGACGTCGGTCGCTTCGACCGCCCAGGCGCCGATCAACATGCCTTCGAGCGTGCGGTGCGGATCGCGCTCGAGATAGTAACGGTCCTTGAAGGTGCCCGGCTCGCCCTCGTCGGCGTTGACCGCCATCACGCGCGGGCCCGGATAACCACGCACGATCGACCACTTGCGCCCGGTCGGGAATCCGGCGCCGCCGAGACCGCGCAGGCCCGAGTCGCTCATGATTTTAATGATTTCATCCGGCGTGCGGTTGCCGCTTAAACAGTCCTTCAGCAGCGCGTAGCCGCCGTCGTCGATATAGGAGTCGAAATTTCTGTAGGACGGCAGGTGCGGATGGGTGTCCTTCTTCTCCACCATGCTTTTGACGGTCTCGACCGTGGCGTTGAGCGCATGGTTGTGCCCGACCTCGGCGACCGGGGCGTGCTCGCACCGGCCCATGCAGGGCGCGGCGACGACGCGGACGTCTTTTCCCAAAAACCCCGGCAGGTCCTTCAGAAGGTTCCGCGCGCCCATCATCTCGCAGGTGAGGCTGTCGCAGACTCGTACGGTTAAGGCCGGCGGCGGGGTTTCGTCTTCGCGCACCACGTCGAAATGGGAATAGAAGGTCGCGACTTCGTAGACTTCCGTCATCGCGAGCTTCATCTCCTCGGCGAGCGCGACCAGATGGCGGGCCGAGAGATGGCCGTAGCGGTCCTGAATCTTGTGCAGATGCTCGATCAGCAGGTCGCGCCGGCGCGGGGCGCCGCCCAACAGCGCGCGGACCTCGTCCAGGGCTCCGGTATCGAGCTGCCGGCCCTTGGGAAAATACGGCGAGCGCCCTTTGCGCCCGTGGAAAACGGTGGATTTTTCGGTCGTCGATTTTACCATAAGATATCCCGGCGTTAGGCCTTTCCCCCCTAAAAACCATGGACTTTCCGCCACGGCGCGCGGCCATTATACAGTATACCAGAGCAGGGGAAACCGCCGATTGCGAAGATTCCACGCGGCGCGGCCACGACCGCATCAAGGTTAACGCGTCCCGCGCGGCGATTACAACCCGAGCCAGAAATTGCGCCGCTCCGTGGGCAAGGCCAGCACGTTGGGACCGTGATGCATGGCCCCGTGCCTTTGCAGCGTTCGTAACATTACGTGTCTGCGGTCGGGGGTGACGTTTTCGACGGCGAAAATCTCGTAATCGCGTTCCGTGAAAAAACCCGTCACGGCGCCGTTGCCGCCATCCGACCGGCATTCGAACAGAACGGCCGGGCGGTTTCGGGAAATAACCTTTTCGCCGCCGTGCAGGACAGACAGTTCATGATCTTCGACGTCCATTTTGATCAATTGCGGCGGCGGCAAATCGAGTTGATCGAGGGCCTTGACGTCGGCAGCGATGGTTTTTTGCCGCACTGTCGGCGCGTTTAAAACTCGCGTGAGATGTATATGGCGTTCGCGTGAAATTTCCACCGTGCCGCCGCGTTCGGAAAGACCGAAACCCATGACGTGAACAAGAGTCAGTCCGAGTTGCCGCGTCATGGCGGCAAGGGCATCGTTTATGGCGGGTTGGACGTCGAACGCGAATACGGTGCCGCCAAAGGATGGATTCGTCGCGGCGAGAAGCGTGTAGTAGCCCCAATTCGAGCCAATATCGAAAAACACATCGGCTTTCGGCAATAGGGCGTCGATCAGGAGCGTTTCCGCCGGTTCATAACCGCCGTGCCGATCGCGGCTGGCGAAATCGATATAAACGGATTGCCTTGCGTCGATGCGAACCGGCACGCGCGTGCCGTCGGCCGTGACGACAGTCAGCGTGCCGTGCAGTCGAAAGCCCAAGGTTGTATGAAACAGGCCGTGCACCGAGCGGGCAATTTTGCGTTGCCACCGTTTCGCGCCCGTCGGTTTGCGGTTCGGGTCCGTGACTTGCATCCGGGCTAGCACGGGCAGGCCTGTCACCTCGACGAATCGGCGAGGTGTCACCGCCACCGCTACCTGATCTGCGTTTGCTTTCGGTTCGGCCGCCACCTTATGATTGCTTTGCATATGATTTGTTGCGATTTTGAGCCATTGTCGCTGTATTGGGTAATACCGTAGTCAAGTCACGCGATGGAGGAAAGGGGCATGGACGGCGATCTCAGGATCATGCAGCTTTTATGTTCGCGGCTGTGCCACGATCTCGTCGGGCCCGTGAGCGCCGTGAACAACGGCGTCGAGATGATCGAGGATGCGCCGGACATGATGGGTGAGTCCCTGGGGTTGGTGGACACCAGCGCCAAGCAGGCGTCGCGCCGGTTGGCGTTTTACCGGGCCGCCTTCGGGGTCGGCGGCGAGGACGGGGCGTTGGATAATATTCGCGCGCTTACGGCGAATTTCATCGACGGCGGCAACATAACCCTGCACTGGCCGGACGGCGGCGCCGCGCCGGCGGTTTCGAAGGACGCCGCCAAGCTGATTCTAAATATGGCGCTGCTCGGCATCGGTGCGTTGCCGCGCGGGGGCAGCTTGTCCGTGTATGTCGGCGCGCTCGAGGACGGCTGCGGGATCGCCTTGACGGCGGCGGGCCGGGGGGCGGCGGTGAAGGACGAGATTCACGCGGCGATGGCCGCCGATTTTCCGGTCGCCGCGTTGAGCGCGCACACGGTCCAGGGGCATTTCACGACGCGCCTGGCGCGCGCCGCCGGGGCCGAGCTCGAGGTTGCGCAAAACGGCGACGGCGAGGTACGGCTCGCCGCCGTGGTGCCGTTAAGCGCCTCGAATTAGATCGGATCATGATTGATCGGAAACACCGTTTGGTTCCGATCAATCATGTGAATCCGATCGACATCAATAACTTAGAGCCGATTCACATGGTTGTCGGATCGCCATTAGCGATTCCGACCAACCATGACCGGCTCTAGCTCCCCCTTAAAACCAGAACCGGATGCCGGCGACGAACGCGAGGGTATCGATATCCTCGCCTTCCTCGCGGGCGAAATCGGCGGTGCGGCCGAGCTTGCGTTCCCACTGCACACCGATATAGGGCGCGAACTCGCGGACGATCTCGTAGCGCAGGCGCAGCCCCACCTCGATATCGTTGATGCCGGAACCGATCCCGAGGCGGCGCACCTTTTGAGCGGCGACATTGGTTTCGAACGAGGCCTGCGCGATGAACTTTTGCGTCAGCAGCAGTTCGTATTCCGCCTCGAACCGCGCCGAGACGTCGCCGTCGTCGCTGACGAACAGGGCCGTATCCACTTCGATGAACTGTTTCGCGAGCCCTTGCAGGCCGAGCACGAAAAATCCCCGCCGGGGTTCGGGCTGGATGTCGTAGCGCAGCCCTGCTTGGGCATCCCAGAAATCCGAGATCATCCGGCTATAGAGTAATTGGACTTCGGCGTCCTCGAAGCTGCCGTTCGAGTGTCGGCCGCCCTCGGTTTTGAACCAAAGCTTGTGTCCGTCGGTTCCGGCCCAGCCTTGGGCTTCCCAGTTGAGCGAGTTGCGGCCGTCGTTGACGCGGTATTCGAGCCGCTCGACCTCGAAAAACGTCGAGACCATCGTGTCCATAACGTCGGCGCGGGCGGTGCCCGAAAAGATCAAGGCCGCCGCGACCGCCGCGATGAAGAAGCGTTTCAGGGGCCCCGTATCGATGACTGATTTCATGATCCCCATCCTTTTCAACTGCTGGGCCCGGTTCGTTCGACGACGACCTTGCGGAACATGCCCGTCGCCATGTGATACATGAGATGGCAATGGAACGCCCATTGCCCTTCGGCATCGGCCTCGATGTCGGCGTACACGGTCATGCCCGGCGCGATGTTGATGGTGTGCTTGGCCGGGTTGAATTTGCCGCTGCCGTTGTCGAGGATTTGCCACATGCCGTGCAGATGCATGGGATGCGTCATCATGGTCTCGTTGACGAACTTGAAGCGCACGCGCTCGCCGTACTTGAGCTTGATCGGTTCGGCGTCGGAATATTTCTTGCCGTTGATGGTCCAGATGTAGCGTTCCATGTTGCCGGTCAGCCGCACCTCGATTTCCCGGCCCGCCGGGCGGTGCTTGTATAACGGACGCATGGCCTTGAGGTCGGCGTAGGACAGCATCTTCGGATCCTTGGCGAGTTCCTCCTCGGTCGCGATC
>JBBDTH010000109.1:0-29504 GCA_040904505.1 Rhodospirillales bacterium
GCCGTACCGACGGCGGCACGGGACTGACGCGCGCGCGCCTCGACGAAGTCGCCGAGATGGCCTTGCGCCTGGTCGATCCGGTGCACGGCGGCACCCAAGGCGCGCCGAAATTTCCCCAGCCCGCTTTTTTCAGGTTTCTTTGGCGCGGGTATAAACGCACGGGATCGCTACTTTACCGCGAGTCCGTCCTGTTGACGCTGGAGAAGATTTGCCAAGGCGGCATCTACGATCATCTCGGCGGCGGGTTCGCCCGTTATTCGACGGACCCGGTTTGGCTCGCACCGCATTTCGAGAAAATGCTGTACGACAACGCGCAACTGATCGAGTTGCTTACCGAGGCCTGGCAGGAAACCGCGAGCCCCCTGTATGCGGCGCGGGTCCGCGAAACCGTCGTCTGGGCCTTGCGCGAAATGCGCGTGACCGACGGCGACGAAGAGACGTTCGCCTTCGCGAGCGCCTATGACGCCGACAGCGAAGGCGAGGAGGGCAAATTCTACGTCTGGTCGGAAGCGGACATAGACCACCTGCTCGGCGACGAGGCGGCGGCTGCCTTCAAGGACGCCTACGACGTCACGCCCTACGGCAACTGGGAAGGCAAAAATATTCTCAACCGCAGCAACAAGCCCCAGCTCGGCGACGCCGCTTACGAGAAATCGCTTGCGGCGTCACGGGAAAAACTTCTCGCGCACCGCAATCATCGCGTGTGGCCGTCCTGGGACGACAAGGTTCTGGCCGATTGGAACGGTTTGATGATTGCCGCCCTCGCGTTCGCCGGCACCGCCTTCAGGGAACCGGCCTGGATCGCGGCGGCCGCAACCGCCTTCGACTTCGTTCGGACCCGCATGCGCGACGGCGACCGGCTGTTTCACGCCTGGCGGGCGGGCCGGGCCAAACATCCCGCCGTCATCGACGATTACGCCAACATGAGCCGGGCCGCTTTGCTGCTGCACGAGGTCACCGGCGACGGCTCGTACCTGGAACAGGCCCGAAGCTGGGTCAAAAGCGCCGATGCCCATCATTGGGATGCGACAAACGGCGGGTACTTCCTGGCCGCCGACGACACCGCCGATCTGATCGTGCGCGCCAAGACCGTGCACGACAACGCGACACCCGCCGGCAACGGCGTGATGGTCGAGGTGTTGGCCCGGCTTTACCATCTCACCGGCGACGATGCCTACCGAGTCCGGGCCGAGGAAACCGTCCGCGCCTTCTGCGGCGAGGACGCCCGGCCGTTGATGGCGATGCCGTCTTTGCTCGCCGGTTACGAGTTGCTTGAAAATGCCGTTCAAGCCGTTATCGTGAGCGCGGACGGCGGCGATGGCACGCACGGCCTGATCGAGGCGGCCTTCGCGGCGCCGGTGCCGAACCGGATCGTCCTACAGGTTCATGACGGCGCCTCCTTGCCGCCCGAACACCCGGCCGCCGGCAAGAAAGCGAAGGACGGCCGGGCCACCGCCTACGTGTGCATCGGCGCCACCTGCGGCCTGCCCGTGACCGACGCCGCGGCGTTACGCGCCGCGATGACCGCACCGTAGAGAGTCCCAAGCGGGAAGAAGACGGCCATGTCTCATATCTCGATCAAAAGCCCGTTCGGCGATCTCACCGTCTTCGAGGAAGACGGCCGTTTGGTGGCCATCGAATGGGGCAAGGCGCCGGCCTCGAAAAAAGCACCCGTCCTGATCGAGGCCCGTGAACAGCTCGACGCGTATTTCGACGGCACCTTGACGCATTTCGATCTGCCGCTCGCGCCCCGCGGCACGCCGTTTCTCGAGCGCGTTTGGAAACACATGCGCACCATTCCGTTCGGCGCCACGGAGACCTACGGCGAGGTCGCGAAAAAACTGCAAAGCGGACCGCGTGCCGTCGGCATGGCCTGCGGACGCAACCCGCTGCCGATCCTCGTGCCGTGCCATCGCATCGTCGGCGCCGGCGGCGGCCTCACCGGCTATTCGGGCGGCGGCGGCATCGAGACCAAGCGGGCCTTGCTCCGCCTCGAGCAACCATAATCTGCTCTCAGGATATCCACGCCGCGTAAAGCCGCCACATCTTCAAAGCCGTCAGCGAATTCGTTCACGAGTCCGTTGCGCGCGAACCGCTTCACGACGCATGATACCGGGGACAATTCATACCGAAGGCAATTTCAAGCATTCCGTTAGACGACACATCAGGGAGGACTCATGACCAAGGCTGTGCGCATTCACGAACACGGCGGTATCGACAAATTAATCTACGAAGACGTCAAGGTCGGCAAGCCGGGCAAGGGACAGGTCCGGCTGCGTCAAACCGCCATCGGCCTGAACTACATCGACGTTTATCACCGCAGCGGACTTTATCCGCTGCCCGTCGAGTTGCCCTCGGCCATCGGCACGGAAGCCGCCGGGGTGATCGAGGAGATCGGCGAGGGCGTTAGCGAATTCAAGCCCGGCGAACGCGTCGTGTACGCCCCGGCCGTCGGCGCCTATGCCGAAGCGCGCCTGATCCCGGCGCATCGCCTCGTTAAAATTCCCGACGGAATCGACGACAAGACCGCGGCGTCCATCATGTTGCAGGGCACGACCGCTTCGTATCTCCTGCGCCGAACCTATCCGGTCAAAAAAGGCGAGACGATTCTGCTGTACGCCGCAGCCGGCGGCGTCGGGCTGTTACTGAGCCAGTGGGCGAACCACATCGGCGCGCGCGTGATCGGCATCGTCGGCTCCGAGGAGAAAGCGAATCTCGCCAAGGCCAACGGCTGCGCCCACACCATCAACTACGCCCGCGAAAACGTCGTCGAGCGGGTGACGGAAATCACCGGCGGCGAAAAGGTGCCCGTGGTCTACGATTCGGTCGGCAAGGACACCTTCATGGACTCGCTCGACTGCCTGCGCCCGTTCGGCATGATGGTCAGTTTCGGCAACGCCTCCGGCACGGTCGACTCGTTCTCGCCCAATCTTCTCACCGCCAAGGGCTCGCTCTATTTGACGCGCCCCGGCCTGATCCATCATGTCGCCAAGCGCGCGGATCTTCTCGATCTCGCCGAGTCGCTGTTCAAGGTCGTGCTGGACGGACACGTCAAGCCGCGCCTCAACCAGGAATACGCGCTCGAAGATATTCGCCAGGCGCACGCCGATCTCGAAGCGCGCAAGACCACCGGCTCGACGATTTTGCTGCCTTAGCGCGACATAGAGCAGATCATGGTTAGTCGGAACCAAATGGTGTTTCAGATAAATCATGATCCGCTCTAGCCTATATGATTCGGCCCACGCAATAAAAAACCCGCCGGACTTTTCTCGGCGGGTTTTTTACGATCTCGGATAAATAATTTAAGTGTTCATGGAATCGAAGAATTCGTTGTTGTTTTTCGTGTTCTTCAATTTATCCAACAGGAACTCCATGGCATCGACGACGCCCATCGGCATCAGGATGCGCCGGAGCACCCACATCTTCGACAGCGTGCCCTTGTCGACCAGCAGCTCTTCCTTGCGCGTGCCGGACTTGGTGATGTCGATCGCCGGGAAGGTCCGTTTATCGACGAGTTTGCGATCCAGAATGATTTCCGAGTTACCGGTGCCCTTGAATTCCTCGAAGATCACTTCGTCCATGCGCGAACCGGTATCGACGAGTGCGGTGCCGATGATCGTCATCGAGCCGCCCTCTTCGATGTTACGCGCGGCGCCGAAAAACCGCTTCGGCCGTTGCAGGGCGTTGGCATCGACGCCGCCCGTGAGCACCTTGCCCGAAGACGGCACCACCGTGTTGTAGGCGCGCGCCAGGCGGGTGATCGAATCCAAAAGAATAACGACGTCGCGCTTATGCTCGACCAGGCGCTTGGCCTTCGCGATCACCATCTCGGCGACCTGCACGTGACGCGTCGCGGGTTCATCGAAGGTCGAGCTTACGACCTCGCCCTTGACCGTGCGCTGCATGTCGGTCACCTCTTCCGGTCGCTCGTCGATCAAAAGCACGATCAGGTAGCATTCTGGATGATTGACGGCGATCGAGTTCGCGATGTTCTGCAGCATCATCGTCTTGCCGGTGCGCGGCGGCGCGACGATCAGGGCGCGCTGGCCCTTGCCGATCGGGCAGATCAGATCGATCACCCGGCCGGTACTGTCCTTTTCCTTGCCCTTTTTCGACTCGACTTCCATCATGAACCGCTCCTCCGGATAGAGCGGCGTCAGGTTATCGAAATTGATGCGGTGGCGAACCTCGGTGGGATCGCCGAAATTGATATCCGTAACTTTCAGCAGCGCGAAATAGCGTTCGCCGTCCTTGGGCGAGCGGATTTCGCCTTCGACGGTATCGCCGGTTCGAAGGCTGAAACGCCGGACCTGGCTGGGCGAAACGTAAATATCGTCCGGCCCCGGCAGGTAATTGGCTTCCGGCGAGCGCAGAAACCCGAAGCCGTCCTGGAGCACTTCCAAAACGCCGTCGCCGAAGATGGACGTGCCGTTTTCGGCCAGTCTTTTGAGAATGGCGAACATCATTTCCTGCTTGCGCAGGCCGCTGGCGTTCTCGACTTCGAGTTCCTCGGCGAATTCGAGCAGCTCGGTGGGGGGTTTGTTTTTAAGGTCTTTTAATTTCATGAGCGTAATGATCTGGCGATTGTGAAAGGGAAATGCGGAAAAGGGGCTGAAAATAAAGAGACGGTATGACTCTTTAACTCATTGTTTTTTTGGAAAATACCTAACGACTCAGGCGTGTCCGCCGGGCTGAAAAAGGGTGCTTTCGTGGAGATTGGATACGACGGTGATCCGAAAACGATCCGAAGCTGATCCAGAGAAGGAGATAGGATTAACCAAAGGGGATTACAAGTCAAATGGAGAATTTTTGACACTTTTCGGCCACCGCACTCCCACCCCGAACGGCTAGAAGGGCTTGAGCACGACCATGATGACGATCACCACCATCAACACCGCCGGCACCTCGTTGATCAGCCGGTAAAACCGCGCCGGGCGCCGGTTGCGGTCCTCGGCGAATTCCCGCCGCCACTTGGAAACCATCCCGTGGAGCGCCGCGAGGCCCAAAACGCCGACGAGTTTCACGTAGAGCCAGCCCGCCGACCAATCGTTCAAAATCGCCAGCAACAGGCCGCCGAACACGAACGAGGCGATCATTGCCGGGTTGACGATGCCCCGCAGCAACCGCCGCTCCATGATTTTGAAGGTTTCCGATTGGGCCGAGCCGGACTCGGCCTCGGCGTGATAAACGAAAAGCCGCGGCAGATACAGCATGCCCGCCATCCAGGCCATCACGCTGATGATATGCAGCGCCTTGATCCACAAATACGCCGAAGCCGATACCTCGAGCATGCACTCCCTCCCGTCAGATTTTTCTCAAAGCGGCCGGCCCTGCGGGCAGCAGGAAAAATGCCGCCGGCAGTCCGTCCAATCGTTGGCGGGCTCGATCGTCGCGTTTTTCCCCCGGGCATGGCGCACCGTTTCCGCCAGACTTTCGATGAACGCCGTGTGCGAACCGAGAGCGGGAACGCGGACATAACCGGGCACGCCGAAATCCTCGGCCAGTTTCCGGTATTCGATATCGAGCTCGACCAGCGTTTCCGAATGTTCCGAAACGAAGGCGATCGGCACCACGGCCACCGGCACCCGGTCGTGTGCCGCGCGTTTCAATTCTTCTTCGGTCGACGGGCCGATCCATTCGAGCGGCCCGACCCGGCTTTGATAACAAACCGCCCAATCGCGCACGGCCGGGCCGATCATGGCAGAAACTTTTGCGACCGTTTGTTCGACTTGCCATTGATACGGATCGCCCCGGCCGATAATTTTTTTCGGCAACCCGTGCGCCGAAAACAAAACACGCGCCTTACCGGTCAGGTTTTCCTTCTCGAGGGACGCGCGAATGAGCGCCGCGTGAGCTTGAAGAAATCCGCGCTCGAGCGGATAACAGCACGGCGCGAACGTCGGCGCGAACAGGTTTTCCCGGGCGGCCGCCCGTTGCCAATCCCAAAGCGACGATCCGGTCGTCGTGGTCGAATACTGCGGGTAAAGCGGCAGCAACACGATTTCGTCGGGCTCGAAAATCTTCACCGCCCGCGCGGCGACCGCGCTCATGGGATGCCAATACCGCATCGAGATAAAGGTTCTGTAGGTATCGTTTCCGGCGTTGAGCTTTGCCTCCAGGGCATCGGCCTGCTCTCGGGTCAGATCGAGCAGCGGCGATTTCCCGCCGAGGTGTTGGTAAATCTTTTTGGCGACCGGTGCCCGGCGGCGGGAAATCACTTGTGCCAACAGCCAGCGCACCGGCGTCGGCATATCGATGATCGCGGGATCGTTGAAGAGATTGAACAAAAACGGTTGTACGGATTCCGGTGCATCCGGTCCGCCAAGATTAAAAAGAACGACGGCAATCCTAGCCATGGGACAATCCGTTACGGATGCGAATACCGGCGCACGATCTCCGAAACCCGCTCGACGTTTTCCGGCGGCGTTTCCGGCAAAATACCGTGCCCGAGGTTGAAAACGAACGGCCCGCCGGAGAAGGCCGTTAGAATATCATTCGTTTCCCGTTCCATCAGGGAGCCGCCGGTCTTCAAAACGACATTATCCAGATTACCTTGCACGGTACAGTGCGATTGCAGGTTTTCGCGCGCCCACGATAACGGCATGGAACTGTCGAGGCTGATACCGTCGACGCCGGTTTTTTGAATATAAGAAACGCAATTCGCACCGGCGTTGCGCGGAAACCCGATGATCGGCGTACCCGGATGAACGGCTTTGACGCCGGTCACGATTTTTGCCGTCGGTTCGATCACCCAGCGCTCGAACTGCGAGGAACTCAGCAGGCCGGACCATGAATCGAAAAGTTGCAAAACCTCGGCACCGTTTTCGACTTGTTTGATCAGGTACGCGGTCGTGATATCGACGAGAAGGTCGATGAGTTTTTGAAATCCATCCGGGTCTTGATAGGCCCAGTGCCTGACGGTGGCGCCTTCCTTGCCCGACCGGCCTTCCACCATGTAGTAAGCGACCGTCCATGGTGCTCCCGCGAATCCGATCAACGCCGTTCCGTCGGGCAAGGCCGAAGACAATCGTCGAACCGACGTAAAAACCGGCTCGAGACGATCCAAGGCCTCGTCAGCGCGCAACCGATCCAAACCGCTTGCCGAACGGATCGGTTCGAGCACCGGACCGATCCCCTCTTCGAAACGCACCGATTGCCCCAAGGCATCGGGTACGACCAGAATATCGCTGAATAGAATGGCCGCATCCGGTTGGAATCGGCGTAGCGGTTGCAAGGCCGCTTCGACGGTCAAATCGGGCGAATAACAGAATTCGAGAAAGTTCGGGGTGGCGGAACGAAGCTTACGATATTCCGGCAAATACCGGCCCGCTTGGCGCATAAACCAAAAGGGCGGCCGATCCGTTGTCTGACCGTTTAAAACCTTCAAAAATCTTTTGTCCGAATGGTTCGAAGATACGAGTGCTTCGTTCAAGGCATTCCCTTCTTCTACACATAATTATATATATTAAGTAAAGTTGAAGTAGTAGTAGTGCGCTGAATCATGGGGATTATAAGTTATCCAGAGCTACGCCGCCGTAACGGGGTGAAATATCCCTACGTTGATGAATACGTGGATATCCTGTGAATAATATCATGTCATCGGCGGAATTTCCGGGGTTTTATCGGTTTTGAAAAATGGGATTAACATCGTCTTGGTTTTTTCGGATCGTCTTATAACCGCTTTTAAGAAGGTTGTAAGACGACCATCTCTAAAATTTTCGGTGTGCGCTTATTTTACGGTTCCCTGCATGATATGAGGTAAACCCGTTACAGGGCCGGTTATCCACAAAATCGAACGATCTTATACACCTGTTTTCCATGGTGTTATAAATTGGGCGGAGTGCCATGAAGAATATCCATTTTCACATGGTTTCGGATTCGACCGGCGAGACGGTTTCCTTGGTCGCACGCGCTTGTTTGGCCCAGTTCGAGGACGTCAGCCCCCGCAATCATAATTGGAACATGGTGCGGACCGAAAAACAGGTCGATGAAATCTTGGCCGCGGTGGGAACGAATCGGGGGTTCGTTCTTTATACCCTGGTCGATGACACGTTGCGGGTTAAATTGGAAGACGGTTGCCGCCGGTTGCAAGTTCCCTGTATCGCGCTGCTGGACCCGATCATCGGGGCTTTGGGACGGTATCTCGGTGCTAAAATCGAAGGCCGACCCGGCCGCCAGCATGAAATGGATGCCGAATATTTCAATCGCATCGACGCCATGCAATTCGTCCTCAGCCATGACGACGGGCAGATGACCAGGGATCTCGAGCAAGCCGACGTCGTGGTTTTAGGGGTATCGCGGACCTCGAAAACGCCGACCTGCATTTACCTGGCGAACCGCGGCATCAAGGCCGCGAACATTCCGATCGTTCCGGGCTGCCCGGTACCGGACATCATCACCAAAATCACCAAACCCCTGATCGTGGGATTGACGAACGACCCGAAACAGTTGGTTCAAATCCGCCGGAATCGTCTCCGGATGTTGAACCAAGACGAAGAAACCGATTATGTCGATATCGAAACGGTGTCGGCGGAAGTTCACGATGCGCGTCGCCTGTTTACCAAGAACAACTGGCCGGTCATCGACGTTACGCGCCGGTCGATCGAAGAGACCGCCGCGCAAATCCTGACCCTATACAATCGCCGCCGAGAGGAAACTCCCTGAACGCTGCCGCAAAAACGCTTGTTCTTGCCTCGGCCAGCAGCGCCCGGGCCTTAGTGCTGGAGCAGGCCGGCATCGCCTTTCGGCGCGATCCGGCCGATGTGGATGAAGACATCCTCAAGGCGCGCTACCGTTACACCGAAAGCGTGGATACGGTCGCGCTGGCCTTGTCGGAGGCGAAAGCCGGAGCCGTTTCGGTGCGCCATCCCGGGGCCTGGGTGATCGGTGCCGATCAGATGTTGGTGTGCGACGGGCGCTGGTTCGACAAGCCGAAAGACAAGGCCGAGGCGCGCGCCCATCTTTTGGCTCTGCGGGGCCGCAGCCACGATCTGATCAGCGCGGTTTGTGCCGTGCGTGACGGTGCGGTGGCTTGGCGGCATGTCGAAAGAACCACAATGACGATGATCCCCTTTAGCGACGCCTTTTTGGAAAAGTATATGCAAGACGCCGGTCCCGAGGTGCTCGAATCGGTCGGCGCCTACCGGCTCGAAGGGCGGGGCGCCCGGCTTTTCTCCGAAATCGATGGGGATTATTTCACGATTTTGGGTCTGCCGCTGTTGCCGCTGTTGGCTTTTTTGCGCGAAACCGGCGTGATCGAGGTATAAAAACCCGATATGACCGAGCAAGCAAGATTGATCCGCGCGGGAGTCATGGGATGGCCGGTCGGCCATTCCCTATCACCGCGCCTGCACGGCTATTGGCTTGAACGCTACGGCATTGCCGGTCGGTATGACGCCCTCCCCGTGACGCCGGACGCGTTCGCGCGAACTTTCCGGGAATTGCCCGCGGCGGGATATGCCGGGGTCAATATTACGGTGCCGCACAAGGAAGCCGCGCTCGCGGCTGTCGATGAGGCCGACGGCGTCGCCAAGCGCATCGGCGCCGTGAATACGGTCGTCGTCAAATCGGGCGGCGCATTATGGGGCACCAATACCGACGCCTTCGGGTTTCTGGAAAACCTGAAGGCCGGCGCGCCGGCCTTCGATGTCCGCCGCGGCCCGGCGGTCGTGCTGGGGGCGGGTGGCGCGGCCCGGGCGGTCGTCGTCGCGTTGCTCGACGCGGGCGCGCCCGCGATCAGACTGATCAACAGAACGGCGGCGCGCGCCGAGGCCTTGGCCGCCGATATCGCCGGGCCCGTGCAGGTGGCCGCGTGGCGCGCGCGCGCCGACGTGCTTGGCGATGCGGCCCTGCTCGTGAATGCGACGACGCTCGGCATGCAAGGACAACCGCCGCTCGACATGACCCTGGATGCGCTGCCGGGCTCGGCCGTGGTGACGGACATCGTGTATGCCCCGCTTGAAACGGCGCTGCTGAAAAGCGCGCGCGCCAAGGGCTGCACCGCGGTGGACGGCCTCGGCATGCTGCTGCATCAGGCCCGGCCCGGCTTCGAGGCCTGGTTCGGCGTCGCGCCCGAGGTCACGCCCGAACTCAGGGCCCATGTGCTCGCCGGAACCGGAGGCTGAACCCGTGGTGATCCTCGGCCTGACGGGCTCCATCGGCATGGGCAAGTCGACGACGGCGGATCTGTTCCGGGGCGAGGGCGTGCCGGTGTACGATGCCGATGCCGCCGTACATGCGATGACGGCACACGGCGGCGAGGCGGTGGCCGCGGTGGCGGCGGCTTTTCCCGATGCCGTCAGGGACGATACCGTGGACAGAGCCGCGCTCGGTGCGCGGGTTTTCGACGATCCGGCGGCGTTGCGCCGCCTCGAATCGATCTTGCATCCCTTGGTTCGAAAGCGGGAAAAGCGGTTTTTGCTCGTGGCGGCGCGGCGGCGCTGTCCGCTCGTCGTCCTGGATATTCCGCTCTTGTTCGAAACCGGCGGGGAAACCCGATGCGATGCGGTGGTTGTCGTAACGGCGCCGGCGTTCGTGCAACGCCAGCGCGTCCTAAGCCGCCCCGGCATGACACCGGCGCGCTTCGAGGCGATCTTGCGCCGCCAGGTTCCGGATTGCGAGAAACGCCGGCGCGCGGATTTCATCGTGCCGACGGGATTGGGCGTGGCATTCAGCTTGCGCGTCGTTCGCAAGATTGTCACAGTAGCGCAGGAGAGTCGCGCGCGCCGGTGGCCCGGATAAGTTGCCGGATATGCCGGTGGGCGCCGGAACGAAGATCGCAAGGGATACGGTCATGCGTGAGGTTGTGCTCGATACGGAAACGACGGGCCTGGATCCGGCGGCCGATCATCGCATCGTCGAAATCGGGTGCGTGGAATTGATCAACCACGTTCCGACCGAGCGCGCGTTTCAGTGCTACGTCAATCCCGAACGGGACATGCCGGAAGAGGCCTTCAACGTACACGGCCTATCGACGGACTTTCTGACCGGGCACGGCGTGTTCGCCGACATCGCCGATGAATTTCTCAGCTTTATCGAGGACTCGCCGCTCGTCATTCATAACGCGGAGTTCGATCTTAAATTTCTGAACGCGGAATTCGGCCGGCTTGGCCACCCGAACATCCCGCGCGAGCGCGCGGTCGATACGGTATCGTTGGCGCGGCGTAAATTTCCCGGCGCCCAGGCCAATCTCGACGCGTTGTGCCGGCGCTTTCAGATCGATTTGTCGGACCGGTCCCTGCACGGCGCGCTCAAGGACGCCCGCCTGCTGGCCCAGGTTTATCTCGAACTGATCGGCGGTCGCCAGCCCGATCTTGCCTTGGCGAAGGAAGCCAAGAAACTGCAGGCGGCGGTCAAGGAACGCCCGGTGCGCCCGCCGCGCCGCCACGGGCCGAGCCCGGACGAAGAGGCGGCCCATGCGGCCTTTCTCGCCAAATTAACCGAGCCGGTCTGGCGCGCGTAACGGCGCCGCTCGGCTTGGTTTAAAGAAAAATTCGCAGGGTCGGGAAGAAGCGTCAGGCGGCCGTGGTGTCGCCCCCGCTCCCATTGCCTTGAGTCCCGGCCGCGGCGGCGTTGCGTTGATTTTCCTTTTGCCGCTGATACAGCGCCAGGAAATCCACCGGACTCAGCAGGACCGGCGGGAAACCGGCGTCCCGGGTCGAGTCCGCGACGATATTGCGGGCAAACGGGAACAAAAGCCGGGGGCATTCGATCAGCAGGGTCGGCTCGAGATGCTCGTTCGGCACGTTGATGATGAAGATCCCGCCGTAGGTCAATTCCAGCAAAAAGGCGACCTGGTCGGCGAGCTTGCAGTTCGCCTTGATGACCAGGGCGACCTCGAATGTTTTCTCCTGAAGGGGCTGAACATTGACGTCGATATTGACCGAGACGTCGGGTTGGTTTTTCTGCATCAAGCTGAAAACCGTCGGCGCGCCGGGCACCTCGACGGAGAGATCCTTGATGTATTGCGCGCTGACCATCAACATCGGCCCCTCAACCGTCGCCTGGCTTTTGATGGTGGCGGTATCGTCGCCGGCGCTCGCGTCGGATGGGGTGTCTTGATCGGCCATGTTCGATGTCTCCTGCTCGCGGACGGGCGGTCCGGTTCGATTGCGGGCCTTGGCTAGCACGGTTTAGGTTGGCGGAACAAGTCGCGATGCCCGCAAGTCGGCCCGGACAGGCGCCTTAACGCGGAATTCGCGGGGGCGGCGGGCGCTCGGGGTCGTTATCCTTTTCGGGATCGACCTCTTGATACTCACCCTCGATGGTGGGGCCGCGTCCGTCCTGGGAACCCGGAGGCGCCGGATCGGTGTTATGAAAAACGACCCGGCCGGACGAAATCCAGTAGCGCGCCGCTAAAAGGCGTAAAACGGCGCGAAACGGCGGAAAAAACAGCAGAAAGCCCACGCCGTCGGTCACGAATCCGGGGGTCAGCAACAACGCGCCGGCGACCAGCAGGCACAATCCGTCGAAGACCTCGGCCAGGGGGAGGCGATTTTGTTCCAGGCTTTCCTGCACCTTGCGCAGGGTGGCGAGGCCCTGTTGACGCAGCAAAGCCGTGCCGATCACGGCGGTCAGTACCACGGTCGCGATCGTCGGCCACAGCCCGATCCACCCGCCGACCTCGATGAAAACGGCGATTTCGGCGAGGGGAACGCCGATCATGAAAAAAAGTATTATGTAGGCCATGCTTGTGTTACCGCGGGTTCCGGCTTATTTGACTCAAGAGGCAGGCTTTTCGCGATTTCCGGGATACGGTGCTGGACCTCGCTGTGACAAGCCGTTAACGTGCAAAACTGTTTAACCTACCGGTGCCGAGCGGTCTAGCCGCGTTCCGGGGTTACAGGCAGGCAGCTAGGAACCATGGGCGAAGGTTTTCAATTTTTCGATATCATACTGTTCGCGATGATCGCGGCCTTTCTGGTATTGCGGTTGCGCAGCGTTTTAGGGCGCCGCGACGGCCATGACGGCAGCGGCCACCGGGATCCGTTTTCGCGCCGCAAAGCCGCCGATAAGGATGAAGATAATGTCATTCAGCTGCCGGACAAGACCGGACTCGATATCGAGTCCGATTTGGCGGACGATACCGTCGATGCGGACGATCCGTTGGCGCAAGGCATCCGCGATATCCGGGCCGCCGATCCCACGTTCGTGACGAAGGAATTCCTGGCGGGCGCGAAAGTCGCCTTCGAAATGATTTTGGGGTCCTTCGCCAAGGGCGACAGCGCCGCGTTGAAGCCGTTTTTGAGTCCGGACGTGTTCGCGAATTTCGCACAGGCGATCAAGGACCGCGAGGCGGCGGAAGAAACCCTCGATTATACGCTCATCGGCATCAAGTCCGCCGACGCACTCGAGGCCTATATGGAAAACACCACGGCGCATGTCACGGTGAAATTCGTCAGCGAGCAGGTGAACGCGATCAAGGACAAAGACGGCAAGGTCGTCGACGGCGATCCCGACCGGATCGTCGATGTTACGGATTTCTGGACATTCAGCCGCGATACGAAATCGCGCAATCCCAATTGGATACTGACTGCAACACGCAGTCTTGAATAACCTCAGGGCCGTGCGCGGACGGTTTTTTCTCTTCCTTGGTTGTATTCTGATGCTCGGCGCCTGCGCCGAAACGCAACCCCATGATAAATCGTCGTCGGAACCGCCGCCGAGTCTGAAGGCGGCGGCGTTCGAGCACTTGCCCGGCTGGCGGCATGATCGTCACGGCGGTGCGCTGGAGGCTTTCCTGCGCTCCTGTTCCCGGTTGATGACGTTGCCCGATACGCGCAGGCTCGGCGGCCTCGACGGCGATACGGCCGTAAAGGATTGGCGTGCCCCCTGCCGGGCCGCCGAAAAAGTAAACCCGGACGACCATGCGGCGGCCCGGCGATTTTTCGAACAGTGGTTCGCGCCGCATCGAATCGTCGCCGGCGGTGCCGGCGGTGAAAGCACGGGATTGTTCACGGGATACTACGAAGCCGAGCTGCACGGTTCTTGGCGAAAGACGGCCCGGTTTACGGTGCCGATTTACAAACGCCCGAAAGATCTCGTGTCGGTCGATCTCGGAGAGTTTTCCCCGCAATGGCGCGGCGAGAAAATTTCCGGGCGTGTGCAGGGCGGCAGGCTGGTGCCATATCATGATCGCGGTGCGATCGATCGCGGTGCGTTGTCAGGCAAAAATCTCGAGTTGCTTTGGGTTGACAGCGCGATCGACGCGTTTTTCCTGCACGTTCAAGGATCGGGCCGGATCATGATGGCGGACGGCGGTGTCGTGCGGGTCGGCTTTGCCGCGCGCAACGGTCGGCCTTACGTTGCGATCGGGCGGGTTTTGATCGAAAACGGCGCGCTGGACCGGGACAAGGTTTCCATGCAATCCATCCGTGCCTGGTTGGCCGCGCATCCGCGGGAAGCGGCGGCGGTGATGGCGCGTAATCCGTCCTACATTTTTTTCCGCCGGTTGCGCGAAACGAACCCCGTCGGCGCGCAAGGCGTGCCGTTGACGCCGGGGCGCAGCCTGGCCGTCGACCGGCGCTACATTCCGCTCGGCGCGCCGTTGTGGCTCGAGACCCGTGATCCCCTCGAGCCCGCCGTTCCGCTGCGCCGTCTGGTGATCGCCCAGGATACCGGCAGCGCGATCACGGGCCCGGTACGGGGCGATCTTTTTTGGGGCTTCGGCCGGGACGCCGCCGAACGGGCCGGCCGCATGAAGGCGCCCGGCGAATATTTTCTGCTGCTGCCGAAAACCCGCTGCTGCTGAGGCCTGCCCTCTGTCCGTGCCCCCCGCGCCTCCTGTCCGTGCTCTTGTCTTCGGGGCGCGCAACGCTCATTCTTCCGGCCATGATGTCTCAGCCGCCCCCGTCCGGATCGCCTCGCGTCGGCCTGTTCGTAACGTGCCTCGTCGATCTGATGCGCCCCGCTGTCGGCTTCGCCGCCGTGAAGCTTCTGCAAGACGCGGGTTGCGCGGTGTCGGTGCCGTCGGCTCAAACGTGCTGCGGCCAGCCCGCCTATAATTCGGGCGACCCGGCGGATGCGCGCGCGATCGCCCGCACCGCGATTGAGGCGTTCGAAGGATTCGATTATGTCGTCGCGCCGTCGGGCTCGTGCGCGGGCATGCTGAAGCTGCATTATCCGGAGCTTTTTAAGAACGATCCGGCTTGGAAAGCGCGCTCGGAAAATTTAGCGGTCCGCACCCATGAGCTGCTTTCTTTTCTCGTCGACGTCATGCGCTACGAACCGGAGGACGTTTCCCTGATCGCGCGCGCGACCTATCATGACGGGTGCTCGGGCCTGCGCGAATTGGGCGTCAAGAAACAACCGCGCGCCTTGCTGGCACGGGTGAAAAATCTCGACGTGATCGAAGCCGCGGAAGCCGAAACCTGTTGCGGGTTCGGCGGCTTGTTTTGTGTGAAATACCCGGACGTCTCGACCCACATCGTCGATGCGAAAATCGACGATGCGGTGAAAACCGGGGCGTCTCTGTTGTTGGGCGGCGACCTCGGCTGTCTGCTCAATATCGACGGGCGGTTGCGCCGCCGCGGGATCGATATGACGGTCCGGCACGCGGCCGAGGTGTTGGCGGCCATGCCGGAGTCGAAGCCGGAGTCGAAGTCAGAGTCGGAGGATGACGCGGCATGAAGCCGGTGATCGATGCTTTTCAGGATAACGCCCGGGCCGCGATCGCGGACTCGAAATTGCAGGACGCGCTCGCGCGGCTTGCCCACGGGTTTCCGGAAAAGCGCCGCGCCGCGATCGGGCGATTGCCGGAATTCGATGCCCTGCGCGATGCCGCGCGCGATCTCAAAAATCATACGCTCGATCATCTGGATTTTTATCTCGAACGGTTCGAGGAAAAGGTCGTCGAGGCCGGCGGCACCGTGCATTGGGCGCGCGATGCGGACGAAGCCCAGGAGATCATCGTCGGGCTGTGCAAGGACGCCGGCGCGCGCACGGTGACGAAAAGCAAGTCCATGATCGGCGAGGAAATCGCGATCAACGATCACCTCGAAGCTGCAGGCATCGTGCCGGTCGAAACCGACATGGGCGAATATATTATTCAATTGCGCCACGAGCCGCCGTCGCATCTGATCGCGCCGGCGATTCATCTGTCGATCGGTCAGGTCGAGGATGCGTTTCGCGACAATCACACGCATCTGGCGCACGAACGTTCGCTCGAAGAGCCGCGTGCCTTGCTCGACGAAGCGCGCGTTATTCTGCGCGAGCGTTTTATCGCCGCCGACGTCGGCATCACGGGTGCGAACATGCTGGTTGCGGAAACCGGATCGCTGGTGATTGTGACCAACGAAGGCAATGCCGATTTGACCATGACCCTGCCGCGCACGCACATCGCCGTCGCCTCGATCGAAAAGGTGGTGCCGACGCTCGAGGATGCCGCGACGATCCTGCGCGTGCTCGCGCGCTCGGCCACGGGCCAGGACATGTCGGTCTATACCAGCATCGTCACCGGCCCCAAGCGAAGCGACGACTTGGACGGCCCGGAAAACTTCCACGTGGTGCTGCTCGACGGTGGGCGCGCCGCCATGCTCGGCCGGCCCGTGCGCGAGATGCTGCGCTGCATCCGCTGCGCGGCGTGCCTCAATCATTGCCCGGTCTATAAATCCGTCGGCGGCCATGCCTACGGCTGGGTCTATTCGGGCCCGATGGGCGCCGCCCTGGTGCCGAACCTACTCGGGATTCACAACGCGCGGGCCTTGCCGCACGCCTCGACGCTGTGCGGCACATGCGAGGATGTGTGCCCGGTGCGGATTCCCCTGCCGAAACTGTTGCGGCTGTTGCGCACGCGCGATTTCATGACCCGGAGTTTCACAGCACCCGACAAGCTGGCCTTGAGGCTCTGGGCGTTCGCGGCGAAGCGCCCGGCCCTATACCGCGCCGTCACGGGCGCGCTGTCGGCGCTGCTCGGCGGCAAAGGCCATTACCGTCGCCTGCCTTTCGTCGGCGGCTGGACCCGAAGCCGGGATCTTCCGGCACCGGCGCGGCGGAGCTTTTTGCGGCAATGGTCTTTGCGCGGGAAAAACGACCGATGAGCGAGGCGCGGGCTCACATCCTGGCGACGATCAAAACGGCGCTCGGCCGGAATCGGCTGAACCCGGAGGCGCGCCGCGTTCTGGAGGACCGGCTCGCCGATCCGAAAGCCAACGTCATCCCGGCCCGGGCCAAGATCGGTCCCAATGGCGCGCATAAAGATCTTATTGAGCGCTTTCTCGAAGAAACCGGGCGTGCCGACGCCACCGCCGAGCGCCTGGCGGATCTCGCCGCCGTCCCGGGCGCGGTCGCCCGCTTTCTGGCGGCGGCCGGTCTGCCGGGCCGGATCAAGGCGATGCCGGACCCGGTTTTGAGGACGCTTTCCTGGACTTCTCCTGGGACCGCCCCGGGCTTCACGGTCGCCTACGGCCCGGCATCGCCCGAGGATACCGCCGGTTTGGCGTTGGCCGCCGCAGGCATTGCCGAAACCGGCACGCTGATGCTGGTTTCAGGCCCGGAACGACCGGTCACCATCAATTTTCTGCCGGAAACCGCCCTGGTCGTGCTTTTCGCCGGCACGATCGTCGGCGCCTACGAGGACGCCTGGAAAATGCTGCGCGATCGGGCGGTCGGCGGCCGGCCGTTCATGCCCCGGGCCGTGAACCTGATCACCGGCCCCTCGCGCACCGCCGACATCGAGCAAACCCTGCTGCTGGGCGCGCACGGCCCCCAACGGCTGCACATTCTGGTGATCGACGATGCCGCAACAGCCTGAAAACAAAAGCAAAAAAAAGAAAAAGAAACCCGCCCCGGGGGCGAGCGCGGCGGATTGGGCGCTGTGGCGGTCGGTCGCCGAAACGATCACCCCGCTGCCCGGCAAAAAGGCCGAGGCCGCGCCGCCGGAAGAGCCGGAAAAGCTTTCCGCGCTGCCGCGCCGCGCGCCGAAAAAGCCTGAATTCCCGGGCGATTCCATGCCCTTGAGAAATACCTTACCCGAGCTCGCGGCGGGCGCGCCGGTGGGCCTCGATAAACGCACGGCGCAGCGCTTGCGGCGCGGCCAAATCGGCATCGAGGCCCGGCTCGATCTGCATCACATGACCCAGGCCGAGGCGCACCGGGCGCTCATCGGGTTCATCGAGGAGTCGGTTGCGGCGGGTCGGCGCACGGTTCTGGTTATTACCGGCAAGGGGCTCAAGCCGACCGGCGAGATCGGCGTTCTGCGCACCCGGGTGCCGCATTGGCTCAATCAGCCGCCGGTGCGAAGCCGGATCGTGGCGTTTTGCGAGGCGGCGCCGAAGGACGGCGGCGCGGGCGCGCTTTACCTTCGTTTAAAGAAATTCCGCTAAACTCTCTCTCATGACACCCTTCGGCGAAAAAGTGCGCGCGCTGCGCGCCCGGCATAACGTGACCTTGAAACGGATGGCGAGCGATCTCGGCGTGTCGTCGGCCTATCTATCGGCGCTCGAGCACGGCAATCGCGGACGCCCCGCGCCCGGGTTCGCCATGCAGATTTGCGGTTATTTCGAGCTGATCTGGGACGAGGCCGAGGAACTGAAGCGCCTCGCCGATTTATCCCATCCGCGCGTCGTCGTCGATACCGCCGGGCTCAGCCCGCGCGCGACCGAGCTCGCCAATCTCCTCGCCAAGACCATCGACCGCCTGGACGATCAGACCATCGACTGGATCATCGACGAGGTGCGCGGCAGCCTCGGCGACAACCGGGGCCCGACGCATTAAATATCCTCTAAAATTTAAAGAATGAACTTCTTGAGATCGGCGTTCTTAGCGAGGTCGTCGACCGCGTCGTGCACGTGGGCCGCGTCGATGGTGACCTCTTCGCCCGAACGCTCGGATGCGGTGAAGCTGATCTCGTCCATCAGCTTTTCGAGGATGGTGTGCAGTCGGCGCGCGCCGATGTTCTCGACGCTTTGATTGACCTCGGCGGCGATATCGGCGATCGCGCCGATAGCGTCCTCGGCGAAATGCAGCGTGAGGTCCTCGACACCCATCAACGCGATGTATTGCTTGATCAGGGAGGCCTCCGGCTCGGTCAGGATGCGCACGAGATCATCGCGCGTGAGCGCCTTGAGCTCGACGCGAATCGGCAGGCGCCCTTGCAATTCGGGCAGCATGTCCGACGGTTTCGACAGATGAAACGCGCCCGAGGCAATGAACAGAATATGATCCGTCTTCACGGGGCCGCGCTTGGTAACGACGGTGGTTCCCTCGATCAGGGGCAATAGGTCGCGCTGCACGCCCTCGCGGCTGACGTCGCCGCCCATGCGTTCGCCCGAGCGCGCGGTAATCTTGTCGATCTCGTCGAGAAACACGATACCGTTGTTCTCGACCGAATCGATGGCCTCGGCGACGATCTTGTCCTCGTCGAGCAGCTTGTCGCTCTCTTCGTTGACCAGGATTTCATAAGATTCCGAGACCGTCATGCGCTTGGACTTGGTCTGCCCGCCGAACGCCTTGCCGAGCATTTCGTTCAGGTTGATCATGCTCATCTGCGAGCCGGGCATGCCGGGAATGTCGAACGACGGCAGGCCGCCGCCGGTTTCCTGTATCTTCACCTCGATTTCCTTGTCGCCGAGCGTGCCCTCGCGCAGCATCTTGCGGAACTTCTCGCGCGTGTCCTGGCTCGCGCTATCGCCGACGAGGGCGTCGAGCACGCGCTCCTCGGCGTGCAGCTCGGCCTTGGCGACGACCTGCTTACGCTGGCGTTCCTGCACCATGATGATGGCGGATTCCAGGAGGTCGCGGATGATGGATTCGACGTCGCGCCCGACGTAGCCGACCTCGGTGAACTTGGTCGCCTCGATCTTGATGAACGGCGCTTGCGCGAGCTTCGCCAGGCGGCGCGAGATTTCGGTCTTGCCGACGCCGGTCGGGCCGATCATCAGGATGTTCTTCGGCAGGACTTCCTCGCGCAGGATTTCGTCCAACTGCTGGCGGCGCCAGCGGTTGCGCAGCGCGATCGCGACGGCGCGCTTGGCGGCGTCCTGACCGATGATGTGGCGGTCCAGCTCGGAAACGATTTCTCTCGGGGTAAAACTTTGGCTCAGGCTGCTCATGAAATGTTTTTTTACGTTTTTCACAGTTTTTCGATGGTGACGTTTTCGTTTGTGTAAATGCAGATCTGCGCTGCGACCGCCATGGCCTTCTTAGCAATGGCCTCGGCGTCGAGATCGTCGCGGTCGATCAGGGCGCGCGCCGCCGAAAGCGCGTAGTTGCCGCCCGAGCCGATGCCGATCAGGCCGTCCTCGGGCTCGAGCACGTCGCCGTTGCCGGTGAGAACGAGAGACGTTTCCTTGTCGGCGACCGCCATCATGGCCTCGAGCCGGCGCAGGTAACGGTCCGTGCGCCAATCCTTGGCGAGCTCGACGCAAGCGCGCATCAATTGGCCCGGATGCTGTTCGAGCTTGCCTTCGAGGCGCTGAAGCAGGGTAAAGGCGTCGGCGGTCGCTCCGGCGAACCCGGCGATCACCGAGCCGTCGCCGAGCGGGCGGACCTTGCGCGCGTTCGCCTTGACCACGGTCTCGCCGAAGCTGACCTGGCCGTCGCCGGCGATCACGATGTCGGTGCCCTTGCGGACCGAGAGAATCGTGGTGCCGTGCCAGGAAGGAGGGTCGGTGCGGGCCATAACGTGCGGTTTCCTGTAGATTGCCGAGGAGGCGGGACTATAACGATGATGTAGGCCCCTGAACAGGCTGGATCAAGGCCGTGAAAAGACGGGAGAATTTCCGATGACGCTGGCGATCCGGCGATCTTCCTGCTAAAAGGCCCCCGATGTGAGGAAGGAGTGCCGCCATGCGCACCGCCAGCGTTGAACGCAAGACCAAGGAAACCCGAATCGCCGCGAGCGTGAACCTCGACGGCACCGGCAAGGCCGACATCGACACCGGCATCGGTTTTCTCGATCACATGCTCGAGCAGATCGCGCGCCACGGCCTGATCGATCTCGAGGTGAAGGCGAAGGGTGACCTGCACATCGATTTTCACCACACCACCGAGGATACCGGCATCGTGCTCGGCGAGGCCTTCGACAAGGCGCTCGGAGATCGCGGCGGGATCGCGCGCTTCGGCGAGGCGACCGTGCCGCTCGACGAGGCGCTGACCCGCGTAGTGCTCGATTTTTCCGGCCGTCCGTACCTGGTGTGGAAGGTCAAGTTCACCCGCCAAAAACTCGGCGAAATGGACACCGAATTGTTCAAGGAATGGTTCCATGCGTTCGCCCAATCCGCCGGGATCGCGCTGCACGTCGAAAATTTTTACGGCGAAAACAGTCATCATATCGTGGAAACGTGCTTCAAGGCGCTGGCCCAGGCGCTGAAAAAGGCCGTCGCCGTCGATCCGCGCAAGGGCGGCGCCGTGCCGTCGACCAAAGGCGTCTTGGGCGGCTCTTTATAAGAGCGCTATACTGAACACGCGTTGTCTTTATTCTTAATTCTTAGGGGCGTTCGAACGCCTTTCGGGAACCGCATGCGTCTTTATACGATCCATATTCTCGGTTTCGAGCATAAGGCCCGGCGCGATCCGGACCGCAATCTGGTGCTCGTGAAAGAGGGCTTCAGTTGGCCGGCATTTCTGTTCTCCGGGCTGTGGGCGCTCTGGAATCGCATGTGGCTGTGGGGCGCGGTGCTGATCGCGGCCAACATCGCCGTGGGTTTCGGGCTCAAGGCTCTCGGCGGCGACCCGACGGTCCACGGTCTGATCACGTTCGGCGTCGCGCTCATCATCGGATTTATCGGCAACGATTTGCGCCGCCGTTCGCTTAGCTATAAAGGCTACCGGGAATTCGGCGTGGTCGCGGGCGGCGATATGATCGAAGCCGAGCGCCGGTTTTTCGATCATTGCCCTCATTGGGTCGCGGCGTTCCGATAATGAGCGTCGCGATCATCGATTACGGCTCGGGCAATCTGCGCTCGGCGGCGAAAGCGTTCGAGCGCGCCGCCCGCGAAGCCGGCCTGTCCGTCGCCATCGACGTCACCGCCGATCCCGATGACGTGCGCGATGCCGAGCGCGTGGTGCTGCCGGGCGTCGGCGCCTTCGGCGATTGCAAGCGCGGCCTCGCGGCGCTGCCCGGCATGATGGAGGCCTTGGCCGAAGCCGTGATGGAGCAGGCGAAGCCGTTTTTCGGCATTTGCGTGGGGATGCAACTGCTGGCGACCCGCGGCCTGGAGCACGGCATCCACGACGGGTTCGGGCTGATCGCGGGCGAGGTCGTGCCGATAAAGCCCGCCGATGAAAGCCTCAAAATTCCGCACATGGGCTGGAACGATCTGACGATCGCGAACCCGCATCCGGTGTTCGAGGGGATCGCAAACGGTGCGCACGCCTATTTCGTGCATTCCTATCAGTTTACGTGCGCGACCCCCGACCACGTGATCGCGCGGGTCGATTACGGCGGCCCGGTCACGGCGGCGATTGCGCGCGACAACCTGATCGGCACCCAGTTCCACCCGGAGAAGAGCCAAGCGGTTGGCTTGAAGGTCATCACCAATTTTCTGCGGTGGCGGCCATGATCTTTTTCCCCGCCATCGACTTAAAAGATGGCCAATGCGTGCGCCTAGTGCGCGGCGAGATGGACCAAGCGACCGTGTACGGCGACGATCCGGCGGCGCAGGCGCGCCTGTTCGCAGACGCCGGCTGCACCTGGCTGCACGTGGTCGATCTCAACGGCGCGTTCGAGGGCAAGCCGGTCAACGCGAACGCGGTGCGGGCCATCCTCGATGCCGGTGGTTTGAAGGTCGAGCTCGGCGGCGGCATCAGAACGCTCGCCACCGTCGCGATGTGGCTCGAAGCCGGAGTCGCGCGGGTCATTCTCGGCACCGCGGCCTTGAAGGACCCGGCGCTGGTCAAGGAAGCCTGTCGCGCGTATCCCGGAAAAATCGCCGTCGGCATCGACGCGCGCGGCGGCTTCGTCGCCGTCGAGGGTTGGGCGGAAACGTCCGAAATCGCGCCGCTCGATCTCGCGCGCCTGTTCGAGGACGCGGGCGTCGCCGCGCTGATCTATACCGACATTTCCCGCGACGGCGCGATGGAGGGCCCGAACATCGAGGCGACCGTCGAGCTTGCAAGGGCGATTTCGATTCCGGTGATCGCCTCGGGCGGGGTGTCCTCGATGGACGACTTGGAAAACTTAAAGACCGTCGGCGAAGGAGTTCTCGAAGGTGTGATCGCGGGCCGCGCGGTGTACGACGGCCGGGTCGATCCGCGCGCGGCGGTTGCGCTGTTGCAGGGCCAGGGCGCGTGCGGGAGGCGCGGGTAAAACGATGCTGAAAGTGCGCATCATTCCCTGCCTGGATGTCAATTGCGGGCGCGTGGTCAAGGGCGTCAACTTCGTCGATCTGGTCGATGCCGGCGATCCGGTCGAGCAGGCGCGCGTGTACGACGCCGCCGGCGCGGACGAGTTGACCTTTCTCGACATCACTGCGTCGCACGAAAACCGCGACACGATTTACGACGTGGTGGCGCGCACGGCGGAACAATGCTTCATGCCGCTCACCGTCGGCGGCGGCGTGCGCACCACCGACGACATCCGGAAACTTTTATTGGCGGGCGCCGATAAGGTCTCGATCAACACGGCCGCCGTGCACCATCCCGAGTTCGTGCGCGAAGCCGCCGAAAAATTCGGCAATCAATGCATCGTGGTGGCGATCGACGCCAAGGCGAACGGCCGGGGCGATTTCGAGGTGTTCACCCACGGCGGGCGCAACGCCACCGGGCTCGACGCCATAGCCTGGGCCCGGCGCATGACGGATCACGGCGCCGGGGAAATTCTGCTGACCTCGATGGACCGGGACGGCACCAAGGCGGGTTTCGATATCCCCCTGACCCGCGCGATCGCGGATGCGGTACCGGTGCCGGTGATCGCTTCGGGCGGTGTCGGCACGCTCGATCATCTGGTCGAGGGGGTGCGCGAAGGGCATGCTTCCGCCGTTCTGGCGGCCTCGATTTTTCACTTCGGCACCTATACCATTGCGCAAGCCAAGGCCCATATGCATAAAGCGGGTATTCCCGTGCGCGCAGAGCGGGAAGACCCAGGAGAGGCTTAACCCATGTCCGATAAGAATTCCGACAAAAATTCCGATAAAAACAAAGACGGCATCGAGATTCTCAATCACCTCTATAAAGTGATCGCGTCGCGCCGCGGAGCCGATCCGAGCGAATCCTACACCGCCAAGCTGTACGACCGGGGCCCGGGCCAGATCGCCAAGAAGGTCGGCGAGGAAGCCGTCGAGGTCGCCATGGCGCTGCTCGCGGAAACGCCGAAGGAAGTGATCGAGGAAAGCGCCGATCTGATGTATCACCTGTTCGTGTTGTGGGCCCAGGCCGGCGTGAAGCCCGATGACGTTTGGGCCGAACTGAAGCGCCGCGACGGCTCGGCCGGATTGGCGGATCGCAAATAGAGGAAGACGCAATGGCCCCGCCGCTGCCGAAGGCCTATGACGACGACAACATCTTCGCGAAAATCCTGCGCGGCGAAATTCCTTGCGACAGGGTGTACGAGAACGACCATGCGCTCGCGTTTCGCGACATCAACCCGCAAACGCCGTCGCATATCCTGGTGATTCCGAAGGGCAAGTATATTTCCTTCGAGGATTTTTCCCGCAACGCCGGCGCCGCCGAGATCGAGGGCTTCGTGCGCGCCGCCGGCGAGGTCGCGCGCGGCATCGAAGGCGCCGTGGAAAAAGGCTTCCGCCTGCTGGCCAATCACGGCCAGGACGCGCACCAGGAGGTCCATCATTTTCATCTGCACATCTTCGCCGGGCGCGACATGGGCCCGATGATTTCCCGGTGATCCTGCGAGCTCGTCCTGAGTGATATTGGTCACGCCCTCCCGCCGCCGGGGCGTGCTACCATGGCCGTGTTGCCCGGCAAAAGGAGGCGGCGATGGCAGGAGCAGGGTTACGGGCGATTTTCATGTCGGTGGTGTGCGCCGTCTCGGCGCACGCGGCCGATGATCTTCCGCGCGTGCAACCCGGCGAGAAAACCGTTTACATGGTGCTGATGGCGAACACCGATATGGTGCATGTGAGCGAAATGTCGTCGATGGCGGAATGCCGCGAGGCGATCCGGTTCGTCGAGCAGGCCGAATGCCTCGAAGCGGTAAAACCACCTTCGGGGGGCTTGCCGGTTGAAATCCGCGGCCTGGTTCCGCCGCCGGGCGCCGTTCAAGATTCGCGCTGAAATTCATCCGCAACGGAGGCGACAACGATGTACGGCAACCCGTCTCTCATCACCCGGATTGCGGTCGGGAAAGGCATCGGCTTTCTGATCGGCCTGATCGGTTTTATCGCCCTGTCGTTTTTCGTACCCGATGTCGGCTGGCATATCCGCTGGGGCATTTTGCTGTGGTATCCGACTCTCGGCGCGATCATCGGCGTGTTCGGGGTTTTCACATGGCATCCGGTCCTGCGGCTGCCGATGCCGTGGTGGCTCCGCGCGCCGTTTCTCGGCGCCTGGATGAATTTCGTGCTGACGCTGTTCGCCTACGACACGATGGACTGGATTATCGCGGCTCTGTTCGGCGCGAACGGCTTTATCCAGTCGCCGTTCTGGTTCGTCCTCGAGGGCGCGTTGGTCGGCCTCTTGATCGGTTATTTCGCGACCCGTTTCGGCGGCGAGGGCAAGGCCGCCGTCGACGGCCAAGCCCGACCGTGATTCCGGCCCGCACTCAGCTTTTCGGCGCGATCAGATCGTTGCCGGAGAGATGCTCGACCGTCTGGCCGGTTTCCGAGAACGTGCGGGTCACGATATCGGTGGTATAGATCCATAGGATTTTAAGCGGCTTGTCGTCGGGCGCCAGGAAGCGGTGCGATTTCCCCTTCGGAATATAGGTCGTGTCGTATTGCTTGACCGTCACCGGCGCGTCGCCCGCCACTTCGCATACGCCTTCGCCCTCGAGGATCGTAACCTGCTCGTCGCAGTTGTGCGAATGAAACGGCACCTTGTTGCCCGGCGGGAACGTGGTGATCCCGGTCGTAATCAGGGTGTTGGCGTAAACGCCCTTGGTGATCAGGGGCGTCGATTCGACGCCGTTGCCCCGCGAGACGGTGGGGATTTCATCGATCTTGACGATGGTGGCGTTGCTCATGGAGTCCTCCGCTGAGGTTCGGTTTCGTTGCGGGCCAATTTAAAGCATCCCGGGGCCGTATCATAGAGCAGATCATGGTTCGTCGGAATCACCATTTATCGGAAATGGCGATTCCTTCAACCATGTGAATCTGCTCTAAATTATTGATGTCGATCGGATTCACATGATTTAACGGAACCAAGGGGTGTTTCCGATAAATTATGATCCGATCTAGTCCCCCGGTCATCATAACCCCAGCAGTTTTGCTGCGTTGCCGCCGAGAATCGCGGTCTTGTCGGCTTCGCTGAGCCCCGCGTGTTCGGTTACGAAGCGCACGGGTTGTTCGTAGGACATGTCGTAGCAGAAGTCGCTGCCCAGAACGACCCGGTCGGCGCCGACGAGGCCGATCAGAAAATCGAGCGCCGGATGCGCGTGCGTGATGGTGTCGTAATAGAACCGGCGCAGGTATTCCATTGGCGAGCGTTTCAGGTGCCGGCACTCGGGCCGCACGCCCCAGCCGTGGGCGATGCGCCCGGCGAGATACGGGAACGTGCCGCCGGCGTGGGGTAGGCAGACGGTGAGTTTCGGGAATTTATCGAGCACTTCGCCGAAGATCAGATGCGAAGCCGCGATGGCGGACTCGGTCGGATTGCCGATGAAGTTGGTGAGATAGAATTTCTTCAAGCGTGCCGGTTCGACCACCGTCACCGGATGCAAAAACAGCGTCCAGCCCAAATCCGCGATGCGTTCGTACACGGGAAAGAACGACTCGTCGGACAACTCCTTGCCCGCGACCTGGGTTGCCATGTAGACGCCGCGCATGCCGGGCATTGTCGCGACCCGTTCGAGTTCTTGCAACGCAAGGTCCTGCGCCTGCATCGGCAGCATGGCGAGGCCGACGAAACGCCCGGGATGATCCGCGTGCGCGTGCGCGCAGCCGTCGTTGAACGCCACAGAGAGGCGCAACCCCAAATCCGGCGGCGCCCAGTAGACCATCGGCGAGGTCAGCGAGAGCGCGTGCACGTCGACACCTTGCTCGTCCATGGACGCGAGCCGCGCGCCGATGTCGATGAAGCGCTTTTCCAAACTGCCGCCGCCCTTGGTCTGGGTGATCATGGTCGCGTAGCCCTCGGGCGCGAGAGTGCACGAAAACCCGAACGGCCCGCCCTCGGCCTCGAGCAGATCGAGGAACCCTTTCGGGAAAAAATGGGCATGGATATCGATGGTGGTTTGCGTGCTCATGAAGGCTCCTTTAGCCGTTGATCGTAACCGCGGCGCGGCCGATGACGAGGCCCTCTTCGACTCTTTTATGCAAGGCCTCGGCCTCTTCGAGCGGGCGGATTTCCGTAACCACGGGCCAGACCGCGCCGCTCGCCACCAAATCGAGCGCTTCGCGCACTTCCGTCTTCGTCGCGTACTTGCTGCCGAGGATTTCGCGCTCGGGTTTGATACGCTCGATGTCGGCGGTGAACGATTTTGCTGCCGTACCGCCGAGCACCACCAACCGCCCGCCCTTGCCGAGCCCGGCGAAGCCCGCCTCGAGGGTCGCGCCGGAGGCGACGAAATCGGCGACGGCATCGGCGCCCGCGCCGCCGGTTAGCTCCATGAGCGCTTCGGTAATGTTCATGCTCGCGGCGTCGATGACGTTGTCCGCGCCCGCGGTCCGGCAGGCCTCGAATTTCTCCGCGCGCACGTCGACGGCGATCACCCGCGCGCCGGCCCATTTGGCGACCACGATCATCTGCATGCCGAGCCCGCCGCCGGCGCCGATCACCGCGAGGGTTTCGCCCGCCCGAATGCGCGCCTTCTTGATCACCTTCACCGGCGTGGCGATGGCGTCCGTGATCACGCCGACTTGCGCCGGGTGATTTTTGTAATCCAATCCTTCTGGCAGGATGAGGAAGTTTTGCGCGGGCAATTTCATGTAGTCGGCGTAGCCGCCGTCGCAATGGCGCCCGACCGTGCCCGCGAGGTTGTCGCACAACGTCTCCCGGTCGGCCTTGCACCACCGGCAGAGGCCGCAGGTCAGGTAGTAGTACGCGGTCACCGGATCGCCGACGCGTAAATCCTTCACGCCCGCGCCAACCTCGACGATTTCGCCCGCGATCTCATGGCCGATGATGCGCGGATAGGCGGTTTTCGAGCGCCCGGCGCGGGTGTGCTGGATGGTGAGCCCGGCCCCGCAGGCGAGCACGCGCGCGACCGCCTCGCCCGGCCCCGGTTTCGGGTCGGGCACGTCCATCAGCTCGAACGGCTTGCCGGGCCCGGTCAGGACCATGGCCTTCATGGAGGGATCCCTTCCCTGTTTTCGGTGACTGCCGTTTTACCCGAGAATCGGCCCGATGGCGACCGCTCCGCCGCCATCCGGTTTCGGTTGCTTTTGCGTTCCGGGGGGCGTATATCCGGCTTTTATATCGTTAATCGTCGATTACCGATAAAGGAGCCGTTTGAATGCCCGCTATCGCCCGCCCGCAACCCCAAATCCAGGGCCCGTCTCCTGAACCGTCCCGAAGTCCGTCCCCGGGCCCGTTCCCGGATGTTCCGGCGGCGGGCGCGGACATCGCGGCGATCGCCAAGGCGCTCGGCCACCCGGCGCGCCTTCACATCGTGCGCCTGTTGCTGGAGAAGCGATCCTGCATCGGCTGCGACATCGTCGATGAGGTCGGGCTGGCCCAGTCCACGGTCTCCGAGCATCTGCGGATTTTGAAGGCCGCCGGGATCATCACCGGCGAAATCGAACGCCCGCGCGTCTGCTATTCGCTCAACCCCGAGAGTCTCGTTCCCCTGGCGGAACTGCTGAATAAGGTGTTCGAGAAGAACGCCGGCCAACCGTAACCCCGAGAGGATATCCCCGTGTCGATCTTCGATCGCTTTCTTTCGCTTTGGGTCGCCCTCTGCATCGTCGCCGGGGTGCTCCTGGGCACGCTGTTTCCGGGTTTTTTCCGGATCGTCGCCGGCTGGGAATACGCCTCGGTCAATCTAATCGTCGCGATCCTCATCTGGGCGATGGTCTATCCGATGATGGTCGCGGTCGATTTCGCCAGCCTGCGCCACATTCACAAGCGGCCCAAGGGTCTGGTGATCACGGTCACGGTGAACTGGCTGATCAAGCCGTTCACGATGGCGGCATTGGGGGTGCTGTTTTTCGAGGTGGTGTTCGCGGACCTGATCGATCCGGCGGATGCCGGGCAATATATCGCGGGTCTCATTTTGCTCGGAGCCGCGCCGTGTACCGCCATGGTGTTCGTCTGGTCGCAGTTGACCCGCGGCGACGCTAACTACACGCTCGTCCAGGTGTCGCTGAACGACATTATAATGATCTTCGCGTTCGCGCCGATCGTCGCACTTCTTCTGGGCGTCACCGACATCGAGGTGCCGTGGGAGACGCTGCTGCTCTCGGTCGGGCTCTACGTGGTGATTCCGCTCGCGGCGGGGGCGGCGACCCGGGCGG
>JBBDTH010000110.1:0-5104 GCA_040904505.1 Rhodospirillales bacterium
CGTTACAAGAACAAACTCTCCGAATGAATGGCCCGGTTTCTTGGGGGCAGGTCAATTACTTCTCCTCTCTTCATAAGGAGAGGCTGAATTTTTTGGAGGCCAAACCCTGTCCAACCTGTAGGATCAATGAACACAAGAGAGAAAGAGTTTCCTATAAAATCAATAATATTAGGAATGAGCGATTCAAAATCACCGCAAATTGGCCGTATTTCGACATCATTTATCTGGCCAACAACACTTTCTAATTCTTTGAAAATTTTTGGATCTTTTTCAATAAATAAGCATCTAAAATTTACATCAATGTTACGAGAGTTTTTTATACCCTCTCTTACATGACGAAGTTTGTTGATTGCTTTTTTGAAAGAAGTATCTTCGTAATCTTCATTTTCTGATCGCCAAGGCCCAGAAAAACCATCGACGTATACGAAGTCTTTTTTAAACGAGAATATATTGTAAGCGACTCTCTCAAGATAATTCTCAAGAAATAAATGCTTTAAGTAAGTTTGTTCCCGGCCTTTGTAAAAATCCGGTAATTTCAAAATTAATATCCATTATTCAGCAGCAATTGGATATAGATTGGCAGTATAAATATTTTTGTCAATATTGGGATACCCATTCCACTCTTTTCCGTCCAACAAGCGCCCGCCGGATTTCGGACGGAGGCCGCCCCATTGCTTGAAGAAGAACGGCACGTTCGATTTTAGGCATTGCCGCTTGATGTCGCGGACCCAACTGATGTCCATCGGGCGGGCGCGCGGGCCGCTTTCGCCGCCGACGATGACCCAGTGAATCCCCTCGAGGTTGAGTTTGCCGATCGGCCCCAAAAGCGGTTCGATGGAAAGAAAGCGAACGGTTGCTTGCGTTTCCCGGATATGGCGCACGCGCGACAGTTTGGTGCCGTCCTCGACGGATGTACCGAGCCAGATATGCGCCGGAGCCTTGCCGTCGCCGTAACGGGCGTTGACGTAATTGCGTAATCTTGAGCTGCGCTTGGTGAGAACTTGAAACGTGTGCCAATGGGCTTGGTCCATCGTATCGAAAACTTTATCCACGAAATTCTTCGGAACTTTTTTGTGAAAAAGGTCGCTCATGGAATTCACGAAAATCATCCGCGGTTTGCGCCAGAGCAGGGGCTGCTCGATGCGTTTCGGCCGCAAGGTCAGATCGAACCCGTGTTCGAACGGATGATCTTTAACGCCCCGGAAGCGCTCGGCGAAGCGCTCGGCGTAGCAGTTGTCGCAACCCGCACTGATTTTTGTGCATCCGGTCACCGGATTCCACGTGGCATCCGTCCATTCAATGTCGGTTGACTGGGCCATGGCATTCCTCATAGGAACAAAACAAGAACATTTTTTGTGCCGATTGTCTACCCGTTTTATACGGCACGAGGAGCAGTTTTTAACTTATTGATTAACAATCGATTTCGGCAAGGCCGTTTTCCTCACGCGCCGTAGCCGCCGTCGATGGTGTGCAGCGCGCCGGTGACGATGGCGGCCTCGGGCCCGGCGAGATAGGCGACCATGCCGGCGATCTCGGCCGGCGCGGCGTGGCGCTTGATGGCCATGGAGGCGTGCATTATGTCTTTCAGCGGCCCGTCGGCGGGGTTCATGTCGGTATCCACCGGGCCGGGCTGCACGCAGTTCACGGTGATGCCGCGCGCGCCGAAATCGCGTGCGAGGCCGCGCACCATGCCCTGCAGCGCGGATTTTGTCATGGCATAGGCGGCGCCTCCCATGTAGGGAATATGATCGCCGTTGACCGAGCCGATCGCGATGATGCGCCCGCCCGCGTTCATGGTGCGCGCGGCGTCGACGGCGGCGTGATAGGGCCCGCGCACGTTCACGTTGATCATCTTATCGATCTCCGCCGGGTCCGCCTCGAGCGGATCGCCGATCACCGCGATGCCGGCGTTGATGATGAGGATGTCCAGCGGGCCCGCCTCGGCGATCACCTTCCCGACCGCGATCCGATCCGCGCTGTCGGCCCGCACGGCGCGCGCGCCGGTGGCCTTGGCGAGCGTCTCCGCGGCCTCGGTGGAACCGGCGTAGGTGAAGGTCGTGGCCGCGCCGTCCTTTGAGAGCCGCTCGACGATGGCGGCACCGATGCCGCGGCTGCCGCCGAGCACGAGGGCGACTTTTCCGGTGAGAGGGGTCATGGCGGGTCTCCTTGCCTGGATCGTAACGCTCGATCATGACCATTTGGGGATCGGGGCGGGCAAGCGCAATCTCGGCTCGGCTCGAGCCGGCACCGGCGGGAGATTCCGTCAGTTTGACCGCGCTTTCCGTCCGCCGATGCTGTAGAAATTTCCCATGCCGTCCGTCCCCTCTTTCACGTCCGCCATCGAAATCCCCGACGCGCCTGCCTTAATTGCCGGCGTGCGCGAGGCCGTGTGGCTGAGCGCAGACGGCGAGGTCGAGACCGTGTCTCTGAAAGAAGCGGCAAGCCGCGCGCGCAAGGCCCCGCCGCTGGTCTGTCACGCCAAGGCGACGCTGCGCCGCCTCAAGGCCAAGCCGTTTCCGGTTTACGATGTGCTGGAATTGTTCGCGTTCGTGCGGCCCGCCGAGTTCTGCCTGCCGACCCCGCGCGGGCTCGCCGAAGCGTTAGGCCTGCCGTTGCCGCGGAACCGCGAATCCGAGGCCCAGGCCCTGATCGCGGCGGCGACCGCGCTCTTGATCGAGCAGGCCGATCCCGAGCGTCCGGCGGCGCGCAGCACCGAACTCATCGCGCTTGCCATGCGGCGCGGCGGCTGGCTGTGGGGGGATTGCGTGCTGGCGGCGCTCGGCAACGATGCTGGTTTATCATCTGCGGGGACATCCCCGGGCGAGCGGCGCTACACGGAAGGCCTCAAGGTCTGGACCGGCTTGAAGGAATGGCACGAGCGCTCGGCGGGCGGGCCGTTGGGCTCGTTGCCCGTGGAAGCGGTCGAGGCGCGTGCGCGGCTGGTGCAGCTTCTGGGCGCGGTGGCCGAGGAACGCCCGGAGCAGAAACAATATGCCGAATTGGCGGCGGAAGCGTTCGCGCCGCCCGAGCACGAGGGCGAGCCCGCCTTCGTCGTCGCGGAAGCCGGCACCGGCATCGGCAAGACGCTCGGTTATATCGCGCCCGCTTCCGTGTGGGCGCAGAAGAACAACGGCACGGTCTGGCTCAGCACCTATACCCGCAACCTGCAGCGCCAACTCGATCAGGAACTGGACCGGCTGTATCCCGATCCTTTGGATAAGCAACGCAAGGTGGTGATCCGCAAGGGCCGGGAAAACTATTTCTGCCTGCTCAACTTCGAGGAGGCCATCGCGCGCCTCGGCACGCTCACCGACACGAATGCGATTACCCTCGGCTTGATGGCGCGCTGGGCGCAGGCGAGCCGCGACGGCGACATGATCGGCGGCGATTTCCCCGCCTGGCTCGCCGATCTGCTCGGGCGTAATCTCACGCTTGATCTCACCGACACCCGCGGCGAATGCATCTACGCCGCCTGCGCGCATTATCGTAAATGCTTCATCGAGAAATCCGTGCGCCGCGCCAAGGGTGCCGAGATCGTGGTCGCCAATCATGCCCTCGTGATGATCAACGCGGCCCAGGAAGCGGTCTTGAACGCGCCCGGCTCCAAGAACGATCTCGAGCGCATGATGCCGACCCGCTACGTGTTCGACGAGGCACACCATCTGTTCGACGCCGCCGACTCCGCATTTGCCGCCCATTTGACCGGGCTCGAGACCGCCGAGTTGCGCCGCTGGCTGCTCGGCGTCGAGGAAGGCGGCCGGTCGGCGTCTCGTATGAGAGGTTTAAAACTGCGCATCGACGATCTGATCGCCGGCAACGAGCGCGCCCGCGACGCTCTCGATCACGCGCTGCACGCCGCGCGGGTGCTGCCCGCGACCGGCTGGCACAACAGATTGCGCGAGTCCCTGCCGAACGGGGCCGCCGAACAATTTTTCGCCGCCGTGCGCCGGCAGGTCTACGCCCGCGATCCGGACTCGACCTCTGCGTATAGCCTCGAAGCGCCGACCCGGCCCCTGGTCGAGGGCCTGTTCGAGGCGGCGTCCGAGTTCGCGCAGGCGTTGTCGCGCCTCGCCGGGCCGTTGATCACCCTGAGCGGCGTCCTCTCCGAACTTCTGGACGCGGAAGCCGACACCCTCGACACTTCGTCGCGCCAGCGCATCGAGGCCGTGGTGCGCGGCCTGGTGCGCCGGGGCGGCGTCACGCTCCATAGCTGGCGCGACATGCTGACGGCCTTGGGCGAGGAAACCCCGCCGGTGTTCGTCGATTGGTTCAGCGTGGAACGGATTCAAGGCCGCGATATCGACGTCGGCCTGCACCGCCATTGGGTCGATCCGATGAAACCATTCGCCGACGTGGTCGCGAAACCGGCGCACGGCGTGCTGGTGACGTCGGCCAGCCTGCGCGACATGACCGGCGACTCCGAGCACGATTGGGCGGCGGCCGAGGCGCGCACCGGCGCCGTCCATCTGCCGATGCCGGCGATCCGCGCCCGCGTGCCGTCGCCCTTCGACTACGCCCGGCAGACGCGCGTCCTGGTCGTCAACGACCTGGGGCGGGACGACATGGACCGGGTGGCGGCCGCCTATCGCAGCCTGTTCCTGGCGGCCGGCGGCGGCGGCCTCGGCCTGTTCACGGCGATCGCGCGGCTGCGCGAGGTGCACCGGCGCATCGCCGCGGCGATCGAGGCTGCCGGGCTGACGCTGCTGGCGCAGCATGTCGACGGCCTCGGCACCGGCACGCTGGTCGACATCTTCCGGGCGGAGGAGGACGCCTGCCTGCTCGGCACCGATGCGGTGCGCGACGGCATCGACGTGCCCGGGCGGGCCTTGCGCCTGATCGTCTTCGACCGCGTGCCGTGGCCGCGCCCCGACATCCTGCACAAGGCGCGGCGCGCGGCGTTCGCCGGGCCGGCCTACGACGACATGCTGACGCGGCTGCGCCTGAAGCAGGCCTATGGGCGGCTGGTGCGCCGCGCCGACGATTGCGGCGTCTTCGTGCTGCTCGACCGCGGGTTCCCGTCGCGCCTGGCCGGCGCCTTCCCCGACGGCGTCGCCGGCCGGCGCGTCGGCCTCGCCGAGGCGGTGGCGGAGACGAAGGCGTTCCT
>JBBDTH010000111.1:0-5049 GCA_040904505.1 Rhodospirillales bacterium
GGCCGCCTCGTCCAAGGCGGGCAACAAGTCTTCGAGGTGCATAACGAAGTCGGTTTCCAGCAACGGGCTTTGGCAGGGCAGGTCCTCATTGAGTTCGTATAAGCACCGCTCGATGCCGTAACCCGCCTCGTTGATATGCAGATAGCTTCTGAGTTGCGTGAACATCTTATCGATGTATTTCGTTCTCGACGAGTTGGCCGGTCCCGGTTGCGCGGCGATCCAGATATTGGCGATGCCGCTTGTGATCACTTCCGCGATTTGCTGCACGTTCTTGTCGTGGCTGAGTTCCATGGCCAACTTGGTGCCGAGGCTGTCGGGCATGAACGATATGCCCTTGTACCGAATCGGGGCCAATGGATCCATCAGGATGCAAATTTTAGAAACGACGAAGTCGCTGCTGTTGACGATGGCCTGGCTATGAGGTTTCACGGCGTCCGCCGTTCCGGTTATGGCTTCGGCGAGATTGGGATCATGAACCGAACGCCGTATCCATGCGGCGAGTTCGCCGTTTTTGATGATCTTAAAGGCCTCCGGAACGTTTTTCGACATGGCATGAGCAAGCGTGCGCGGCGAAATATGTTCGAAGTCGAGGAATTCGTAAGGAAGATCGCCTTTAACGATGGGTTTGCGTTGCGGGTTGGCCTGCCGCTGTCCGTCCAGCCAACCGGTCGTTTCTTTTACGCCCCAGCGCTGGATGACCTCGTCGTTCAGCATGCCCCGCAGCGCTTCCAATAACGGCACCGGGACGCGGGTGTTCGTGCACAGCATCGAGAACGACCCCTTCTCGATTTTGGCGGCGATGATCTGATCGTCGGTCATGCGGTCACAGGGGTGCGAGTCGACGGTCAGAAAAACGATCGTGCATCCAAGCGCATAAATATCTTCGCTTGAATTTCCCGCGCCGCGACCGTCCGGGTCCGCCATGCTTTGGGGAACCGTTTCGAAAATCGTCGGTTGGCTGTAACCGGGCGGCGCCGATATGCAATCGCCGAGGACCAGGTTTTGGCGATCTTTATCGAGGTAGTAAATATTATCCGGGCGAATGGCGCGATGATTGATACCGCGAGTCTCGAGTTCGCCGATGGCCCGCAACAGAGGCCGTATGACGAGATTGGGGAATTCGTATTCGCTGACCCGCGTCAGGCTTTTGGCGGCTTGGCCGACCACGCATCCCCCCAGGGGCCGTTCGTAGATCAAGGCCATGCACTTACGCTGAAGGGGCGGCCAATCGACGGGGCCCGACGTGGCCAAGGACAACATCCCCCGGATAAATCCGCCCTTGAGGGCGTTTAGGGCGTTCATGCGCAGAGGGATATCGGGCTTGCAAATGAGGGCAAAATACTTGTGGGCCGAATCCCGCCGGTCTTCCGCCGAGTATGCCTTTGCCGTCGGCGTATCGAGTTCCGCGAGCGGTTCGGCGGGGTCTATCGTGAAGTGATCGTCGAGCAGAACGACAGGCGCGGTTGACGTTTCCGCCGTTTCGACAGGCGGTTCGGCGGACGCAACGGTCTCCGCTTCCAAAATGGAGTCGGCAGATTCGGCCATATGCTCAGCTTCTGCGGGCGTTTCGGACATCATTCTGATCCCTTACCGCCGTATATGCCCGCAAATCTTAGCCGTCCGGCGCCGACAAAACAACGTTCCTGTTGCAACCGGGAAATTTTCCCCGGTTTTCCGGGGGTTTTCGGCGCACCGCGGACAAATGCCGCCGGCCGGTCCGGGCCTCGGGCGCGCTCCGGCGGGGTCAGTCCGCGAAGGGGTCATGTACCAGAATGGTGTCGTCCCGCTCGGGGCTTGTCGACAGCAGCGCGACCGGCGCTTCGATCAATTCTTCAATGCGCCGGACGTATTTTACCGCCGTCGCCGGAAGGTCGACCCAGGATCGCGCCCCTCGGGTGCTTTCCGACCATCCCTCGAAGGTTTCGTAAATAGGTTCGACGCGCGCTTGGCTCCTCGATGACGCGGGAAAATGATCGATGATTTGGCCGTCCAGACGATAGCCGGTGCAGACCTTGAGCTCTTTCTCGCCGTCGAGCACATCCATTTTCGTGAGCGCGATGCCGTTGAGGCCGTTAACCTTGACGGCTTGCCGAACCAAGACGGCATCGAACCAGCCGCAGCGGCGGGCGCGACCCGTTACGGTACCGAACTCCCGACCGCGTTCGCCGATCCGTTGGCCGACGTCGTTTTCGAGTTCGGTCGGAAACGGCCCGCTGCCCACTCGGGTCGTGTAGGCCTTGGCGATGCCGAGCACGTAATCGATCGCCCCGGGGCCCTGACCGGAACCGACGGCGGCTTGACCCGCAACCGTGTTCGATGACGTGACGAACGGATAGGTGCCATGGTCGATGTCGAGCATGGTTCCTTGCGCGCCCTCGTAAAGGATGCGCTTGCCCTGGCGGCGCAGCTCGTCCAACTGTTTCCAGACGGTGCCGGCGTACGGCAAAATTTTCGGCGCGATATCGTGCAGCTCTTTCATCAAGGCATCGCGATCGATTTCCGGCATCCCGAGTCCGCGGAGCAGCGCATTATGATGAAACAGCATTTTGTCGATCTTGTCGCCGAGCGTGTCCGGCTCGGCGAGATCGCCGACCCGGATGGCGCGCCGGGCGACCTTGTCTTCATAGGCCGGGCCGATGCCGCGTCCGGTGGTGCCGATTTTCGCCTTGCCGAGAGCTTCTTCGCGCACCTGATCGAGGTTGCGGTGCAAGGGGAGAATCAACGGCGCGTTTTCCGCGATGCGGACGCTTTCGGGGCTGACCTCGACGCCTTGCGCGCGGATCGTTTCGATCTCGCTGATGAATGCCCAAGGGTCCAGGACGACGCCGTTGCCGATAATCGACAGCTTGCCGCCCCGGACGACCCCGGACGGCAGAAGACTCAATTTATAGGTAACGCCGTCGACGACAAGCGTGTGACCCGCGTTGTGCCCGCCTTGAAAGCGAACGACGACATCGGCGCGCTCGGACAGCCAGTCGACGACTTTCCCTTTTCCCTCGTCCCCCCACTGGGCTCCAATGACGACTACATTAGCCATGATTTAGAATGTCCTTATTTTTTTCGTTTGCCGGCTGTTTTCCGATCGGAAAGCGCGACCGGCTTGTTTCCCTTGAGGATATGCGTGCATCGCATGGTCCGGGCTTCGATGTCGGGCTTCGCCGATCGTTTCAACTCGGCAAGCGTGATCCAACCGTCAGCCCTCAAGGTCGCCGCGATGGTTGCCGGGGTTCCGTACGGCAGGAAAACCCGGGGATTGGAAGAAGCGGGGGCAATAGCCCGCAAAACCGTATCCATGAATAACGTCAGCCCCGTCGCGGCTTCGCCGCGCGCCGAGACGTTGCCGGCGCGATACCGGCCGCCGCTGCCGAGCTCGCCCCTGACGCCTTTGGCGAACAAGGTGAAGGTTACGCCGGTGTGGTATTCGAATCCGCGGTTTTCGACGGGATCGACCGTCAGCGTGAGATCGGGCGCGACATGCTTGATCGCCTTGATTGCCGCCGCCAAGCGGGCTTCTTCCTCGGCGGCGGATTTGGGCAGGTGTAGTTTTTTCAGGGCCTTCAGGGTTTCTTCGGCGACGCCGGCCGCGGCAAGCAGGCCGGACAGGATTTTCGCCGAAGCTTTGCCGAGTTCGGGTTCAAGCGCGGTGACACCGGCGGCGTCTTTGCGGTCCAAGGCAACGCGTAAACGGCGTATCGCCTGTTCCGGGATTTTACGGTCGCGGCATACGGCGGGAACGAGCGTGGGCATGCAGAGATCGACGGACAGATCGCGGACGCCGACGGCGTTTAAGGCTTCGGCGGCCATCAGAATAACTTCGGCGTCGGCGGCGGACGAGACGACCCCGATCAGTTCGGCGCCGACTTGACCGAATTGCCGTTCGGGGCGCAATTGCGTCCCCTTAACGCGCAACACCTGCCCGGCATAACTTAAGCGCAAAGGCCGGGCGGACTTATAAAGCCGGGTCGCGGCGATACGCGCCACTTGCAGCGTCATGTCCGCGCGGAGCCCCATCATGCGTTGGGAGACCGGGTCCATGAGCCGGAAGGTTTGGCCGGCCATCGCCGCGCCGCTGCCGCTTAACAGGTTTTCCTCGAATTCGAGCAGCGGCGGTTTTACCCGCTCGTAACCGTACCGGGCGAACACGGCCATGATGCATTGCTGTACCTCGGCCTCGTAAGCCGCGTCGGGCGGCAGTACGTCACTGAGGCCGGCCGGTAAAAGCGCTTTGTCTGAACTGTTGGGCATGCTCGCGCGAAATTTCAGTTACCGATTTGAGCCGATCATAGCGATTTTCGGGAGAAAGGGAAAAGGATGTCAGAACAGATTGAATGTTTTTTGGCGTATCGTCTTGCCGAGATTATCGACCAGGACGGGAACCATGGCCTGGGATAACGGGATCTCGTTAGCCATCCTCAATTCCGTCATTGCCCATCCTTCCCACATCCGCTGACCGTTGGCGCCGTTTTCGATCATGACATCCACGCGGTACATCGTGGGGCTGACTTGCTTGGTTCCCGGATTACCCTGATTCAGGACGCCGCCGCGGCTGCTGTTGAATAAATTCAGCCGAACCTCGGGTTCGTTCGAATGGGACGTGCCTTCCTGGTTTTTGAGTTCGATCAACGCGCGGTCGCCGGCATCCGACCAGGCACCGCCTTCGCTTCGGGTATCGAACGATAAGATTACGCCGGCGTTGTCGATGACGGTGTACCCCTTCTCGCGCAGGGAGGCTTCGAAAACCTCCTTTAAGGCGACGTTTACATCCGAATTATCGAGGGGGCGGACGGAAATCGGAGTGTCCCGGCCGAATTTCTCATACGAAACCGCATTCAACATGCCTTCTTCCGCGACCGCCGGCGGCGCCGCCAGGGCGAAGGCACTCAGAATGACTGTCAGGCAAAGAAAGCGTTTCATCGGATGAGGTTACGGTACAAAAAAAGTTGATGTTTTCGACGATTTTATTTTCGGCAACGGCATATTTTCTCGCCGACGACTAAGCCGGAAAGACCGGGATCATGGGGGTTCGGGGCCGGCCTGTCAATAAACTAG
>JBBDTH010000112.1:0-5039 GCA_040904505.1 Rhodospirillales bacterium
GAAAACCGGCGCGGCGCGTCCGGGATTATCGCCGCCGGCGTCGCGGCCAAAGCCAATCCCGACGGGCACACGTTCGTGCTAGTCTCCTCGAGTTACTTCAACAATGCCGCCTTGGGCAGCAAGAAATTTTCCTTTAAGCCCATTCAGGCGTTCGAACCGATTACGCTTTTGGCCCGTACCTATAACATCGTTGTGGTGAACAAGGACTTTCCGGTCAAGTCGGTCAAGGAGCTGATCTCTTACGCCAAGGAAAATCCCGGCAAGGTTAATTATGCTTCCGGCGGCATCGGGACCGGAACGCATTTTGAGACCGAAATGTTTAAATGGAAAACCGGAACCGATATGGTTCACATTCCGTTCAAGGGCACGAAGAACGCCTTGATCGACGTTATGGCGGGGCGCGTGCCGTTGATGTTCGCCGGCGCGGCGGCGGTGTTGCCTTTGGTCCGTGCCGGTAAGGTCCGTCCTATTGCCGTTCTGACGGCGGAGCCGGTCGATGAGTTGCCGAATCTCCCGACGGTCGGCCGGACGGTCAAGGGGTTCAGCAGCACGGTATGGTATGCCTTGTTCGCGCCTAAGGGAACGCCGCGCGATCGCGTGCTTTACTTGAACAAGGCCTTCCATAAGGCCCTGAGCGATAAAAAACTGATCGCGACGTTGGGTAACCGGGGTTTCAAGCCGACCCCGAGTACCCCCGAGGGCTTGATCGACAAGGTCAACCAACATTTGAAGTTAGTGCCTGAAGTGGCTCAGAAATCCGGCTTCCGGTTGAAGCAGTAATCCGGCGGAAGCCTTGGGGAATAAGATGCGCCGGTCCGGCTCGCGGGCCGGTTGGTGCATCTTCTTGCATCATTTTGATGAGAGGACATAACGGCCGTGTATGAATTCGATCCGTCCAAATTAAGCGAAAGAGATCAATATAAGTTGATGTCGGGGTGCATCGTGCCGCGGCCGATCGGGTTTATTTCGACGAAGGGGCCTCATGGCGTGAACGCCGCACCGTTCAGCCTGTTTAATGTCGTGGCGACGGAGCCGCCCATGGTCATGTTCTGCGCCGGCCTGCAGGACGACGGCAGTACCTACAAGGACACGATTCAGAACCTCGAGGCAAATCCCGAGTTCGTTGCTCACATCGTCAGCGAGGAGATCGCCGAGCAGATGAATCAATGTTCGGCGGATTATCCGATCGGGGTGAACGAAATCGAGGAAGTGGGCCTGACGCCGATCCCGTCGGTCAGGATTTCCGTTCCGCGGATTGCGGAATCGCCGGTTCATTACGAATGCCGGGTTTTCAAGCAGCTTGATTTGGGCGGCCGCCACCGCATGACGATCGGCGAGGTCGTTTATATCCATGTGCGCGAGGACGTGATCGACCGCGAAAAGTTATACGTGAACATCGACAAACTGAAGCCGGTCGGCCGCATTTCCGGCCCGCGCTACGCCCACATCAACGACGTTTTCAAGATGCTGCGGCCTTATATCAAGCCGCCCAAGTTCGACCGCGGGAAGATCTAACCCGGCGCCGTTATTCAGACAACGCCCGGGTGATCGGCGTGACGTTTTCGAGCGTCTCGAGGCGCGCGACGTTTTCGATCAGCGCATCGGCTTTTTTGAGCGGCCACTTGGCGGCCGCCGCGCAGTCCCGGATCTTGTCGCCGACTTCATCGTAGCTCATCGGCAGGTCCGTGCTGCCTTTCGGCACGTCGGCCCGGGCGCCAAGCTCGCGGCCGTCCTTGAGAATGAGTTTGAGGATCGTCGTGACGCTCGAATAATCGTTCGCTCGGGCCTCTTCTTCCGGATAGGCCGCGTAATCGACGCGCTCGATCATGGCTTGGACGTCGGGCCGGTTGACGACCGCGTCGGTAAACTCGGCAAGGCCTGCCTTGCCGTTGAGCAGCAAAATCGAGAGGCAGAACTCGATGGAGAATTTCGCCTGGAGGCCGGTTTTCGGACGGTGATGCAGCAGGGTTTCGTAAACGCCCTTATGCGAGCGCACCCAGATCGTTTCGACCTGATCGGCGGTAACGCCGTGTTCGGCGATCAGCTCGAGGATTTTCGTCATCGCCGGGTGGGTGCGCATGCCCGAGGGATGCGGTTTGATCCAAACGCCCGGCGTGACGATGGCCCAGGGATTGCCGAGCCTATCGGGAATGAACTGGGTGTCGTAGTCGCTGCCGAAGGCCTTCAGAAAGCCGACCGGCGATTCGAGCGCGATGTCGGTCGCGCTGTGCCCGGCGCGGGCCAATTCGGCGGCGATGATCGCGTTCTTGGCGGCGTGCCCGGAATGAAACGGTTTCATGTCGGAGCCGAAGTTCTGCCGGATACCGGAGGCCAAACTGGCGGCGATGCCGATGGCGGTCCGGATCATGGGTGCATCGAACCCGAACAGGCGCGAAAGTGCCGCCGTCGTGCCGAGAACGCCGCAGGTCGCGGTGCCGTGGAACCCTTCGGCGAAGTGGCGCCCGCCGATGGTGTCGAGAATCTTGGCGGTGGTCTCGACGCCGAACTGATAGGCCGTCATCACGTCCCGGCCGGAATTGCCGTCCCGTTCGGCCACGGCCAGCAGGGCCGTAATGACCGGGCCGGTCGGATGGGACGAGCCGTGATAGGTCGCGACCGCCGAGGAGCGCAGGGTGTCGTCGTAATCGTCGGCGTGGCTGGCGGTGCCGTTGATCATGGCGGCGAAGGGGGCTGGCATCCTGACGGACGAGCCGAAGACCGTGCTGGTGGCGTTGGCACAGCCGAAGCCGGTGAAATAATCCCGGACGATCCGCGTGCCCGGGGCGATCGAGCCCGAGAGGCACACGCCGAGCGCATCGAGAATGGATTTGCGCCCGATGTCGACGGCCTCGGCGGGAATCGCGTCGGCCGGCGTGTCGGCCAGAAAATCGGCAAGTCCCGCCGTCAGGGCCGGCAGGGGCTTGTTGGGTGTTGGCGCATGGCTCAAGGTTGACCTCCCCGGTTTTTCATTGATAGTGAAGATTGTAAGACATCAGATAGCATTATTCCCTTCCCGAGAGGAAGGGTATTACGGGAGGAAAACCATGAACGACGTGCCGTCGACAATCGATCTTGAACACCTGCGCCAATGGACCGGGCGTACTGAAGAGCGCGACAGCCGGGTCGAGGCGACGCCGATCGCGCTTTATAACGCGACGCTCGATTACGACCGGCCTTTCCCGAAAGACGGCGATGCGATTCCGCCGATGTGCTATCGCCAGTTGTTTCCCCCGCTCGCGCGCCAATCCCTGATCAAGCAGGACGGCCACATCCAGCTCGGCGAATTTTTTCCGCCGGTGCCGTTGCCGCGCCGCATGAACGGGGGCAGTCGACTGCAGTTCCTGAAACCCCTGCATGTCGGCGAAAAGGTGCACCGGGTGAATTCCATCGGCGAGATTACCTTCAAGGAAGGCCGCAGCGGGCCGATGGTCTTCGTTCAGTTCAAGGCCGAAATCTTCGGCGAGGACGGTTTGGCGGTGATCGACGATCAGGACGTCATCTACCGGGAAGCGGCGGACCTCGGAAAACCGCAACCGAAACCGGCGGCCCCTAAGGAGCCGCCGAAGGCGCCCGGCAAGGCGGTGTGGCGGCGCACCATCACCCCGCACCCCACGTTGCTGTTCCGGTATTCCGCCATCATTTTCAACGCACACCGAATCCATTATGATTTTCCATACGTGACCAAAGAAGAGGGCTACCCGCATTTGATCGTGCATGGCCCGTTGACGGGGGTGCTGCTGGTCGACCTGTTCCAACGCGAACAGCCTGACAAAACCGTCACGCGCTACAATTACCGCGCGAACGCGCCGTTATTCGCGGATCACGATTTCAGCGTATGCGGCGAGCCTGCGGCCGACGGCGCGTCGGCCAAGGTCTGGTCGGAGAATCATTTGGGAGAGCCGACGATGGTCGGTCAGGTCGAGGCAAGCTAAATTCGGCGCATTTATAGGATATAAAGAGAGACGGCCGGCGCTGGGGGGGGGGGCCGCCGGCCGCCGAGTTCGTTTCGATTACATCGTGTAGTTATAGTTTTTCTTGACCCAGGCCTTCAGCCACGCCCGCACTTCCGGCGTGACGGAGATGCCTTCCTTAATCACTTCCGCGGCATCTTCGCCGTAGGATTGCGGATAATCGCCCAGGAGTTTCCGCGATTTTTTGATAAAGTCAGGATCTGTCTCGATCGCCTTCACGGTATCGATATACGTGTTGACGATGGCATCGGGCGTGCCTTTCGGCAATACGAAGCCCTTGGAGGCCATCACGCCGACGTAGAGGAAGTTCTTCCAGGCCTGCCAGACGACACCCTCGGGTTTTTTGCCCCATAGCTTCTCGTAGATTTCCGCGACATGCGGCATGTCCGGCTTAACCGGATCGGCGACGACTTTTCCGCCTTTCTGCATGAAGCCGAGGGTGAAAAGCGGAACCGCCACACCCTTGTCGATCATGACCTTGACGTTTTTCGAGAAGGCGCCCATGGAATCGTAGTTGATGTTGAACTCACCGCGCATCATGGCCTTGCGCGATGGTCCGCGCTCCATGCCGAACACGGTTTTTACGTCCATGCCGAGAAGTTCGTACGACAGCATGGCGCGCAACTCGCCCGCGATCACGTTCTTGGCGCCGAACACGAGCTTGGTTTTCTGCAATTTCTTAACGTCGGCCAGAATGTCCTTGCCGGTAACGCCCGTCGATTTGCTGGCGTAAAATACGCTGCCGAGCGGCGACATAACGATGGGGCGCCATGCGCTCATGTCGTACTTCACCTTATTGCCGCCGAACAGATAACTGACGAAGGTCGAGGTGGAAACGGACAGCAGTGTCAGGCCGTCGGGTTTTGCTTTCTGTTCGAATTGATTGGTCCCGCGGATGGAGGCGCCGCCCGGCACATTGATGACGATGATGCCCGGTTTACCCGGTAACATTTTCGCAAGATAGGGGGAATACAAGCGTGCATAGACGTCGGCGCCGCCGCCTTCGCGGAACGGCACGTGGATTTGGATTTTCTTGCCCTTGAAGTCGACATCGGCGTGCGCCGCCGG